>JBJECS010000166.1:0-13051 GCA_051871335.1 Muribaculaceae bacterium
CGACTGATGAACATTAAGGGAACTAAGTCACCGGACCAGCTCCACAAGAAGCTCGGACACATCATGTGGGAATATGTAGGAATGGGACGTACACTGCAAGGACTTGTTCATGCACTTAGTGAAATCGAAAAGCTACGCAAAGAGTTCTATTCAGACCTCCGCGTAGTAGGTCGCGCAGATGACCTTAACCTTGAGCTTGAAAAGGCACTCCGCCTTGAGGACTTCATCGTGATGGCTAAGATGATGGCAATAGACGCACTTCACCGTAACGAGTCATGCGGCGCACACTTCCGTGAAGAATATCAGACAGCTGACGGCGAGGCAGCACGTAATGATAAGGATTACATGTATGTAAGCTGCTGGAAATACACCGGTGAAGATTCCAAGCCAATCCTGCTAAAGGAAAAGCTGGAATATACCGCAATCCAGGTTCAAACACGTAACTACAAGTCTTAACCCTTTAACCACGAGATTACCACAATGGAACATACAATAAACGTAAACTTAAAGATTTGGCGTCAACGTGGTCCTAAAGAAAAAGGCGCGTTTGCCAACTACCGCGTAGAAAACGTATCAACCGGCAGCTCCTTCCTTGAAATGCTTGATATGCTGAACCAGCAGCTTGTAGAAAAGGGCGAGGAGCCAGTGGCATTCGACAGCGACTGCCGTGAAGGAATCTGCGGAATGTGTTCGCTTTATATCAATGGACACCCACACGGACCAGTACAGGGCATCACAACCTGTCAGCTCCACATGCGTAAGTTTAACAACGAAGACACAATCACCATCGAGCCATGGCGTTCAGCAGCATTCCCTGTAGTTCGCGACTTGATGGTAGACCGTAATGCGTTTGACAAAATCCAGCAGGCAGGCGGATATGTGTCATTTAACTGTGGCGGTGCTCCGGATGCAAATGCTACTCCAATCTCAAAGGAAGTGGCAGACATTGCAATGGACTCAGCAACGTGCATTGGTTGTGGCGCATGCGTAGCCGCTTGTAAAAACGGTTCTGCAATGCTCTTTGTATCAGCAAAGGTTAGCCAGTTTGCTCTTCTGCCACAAGGACAGGTGGAACGTGCACGACGTGCGCGCGCAATGGTTGCAAAGATGGATGAATTAGGCTTTGGAAACTGCACTAACACAGGTGCATGTGCGGCAGAATGTCCTAAGAACATTTCTCTGAGCAATATCGCTCGCCTCAACCGCGAGTATCTGTGCGCAAAGTTTGCTGAATAATGCAGAAAGAGTGTTCACAATGCACAATGCGGCGTGAATATTCGCAATGCCAAAATACATAAAGCGAGCCCTCTGAAACGATAGGTTTTGGAGGGCTTCTTGTGTAAAAATAATGCCGGAAACGGGATAAAAACATGCTGTAAAACACACAAAGTGTGAAAACTGAATGTTAAATTAACATTTAAAAGTTAAATATTAGATTTCTTGTGAAAATCAGGCGGAAAAATGCCGAAAATTGAAAAATTATTTGTTAATTTGCAGTCAGAAAACGCCTGTTGTATGGGCGCGCCTTGAAAAAAGCAGCATTACGCCGTGAAAAATAGATTTTTTAATGTGTAGATAAGAGGTTATATCAAGTATTCACAGTGTCGTGAAAAGACTACCATGGAAACGGTAGCCATGAAAGATGAGAAACTGCAGAAATTCTATCCATTATTATCTAATTTTGCAAGATATTGCTGCCTCGTTGTTGCCGACGGAGCTGCACGTCTGTGTGTCAAAATGAGTTCAAGGAGCAAAAAACTGAAATAGTGAGATAAATAAATATTAATGTAAACCCAAAGTAAAATTAATTCGATTCTTGCATGAAGAACATTTGTTTTCAAATGAGTCGGAAAGCATGGCTTGCAATAGCAATGCTATTATGCCTATCTTTCCCTGCTTTAGCGCAGAAGATTACAGTCACAGGTACTGTAGTTGACCCGATGGGAGAGCCTCTCACCGGAGCAAGTATTATTGCGGAAGGAACAACAATGGGCACTGCTGCGGATTTAGACGGTAACTATCGTCTTGACGTAGACCCAAATGCTGTCCTCGTCGTATCGTATGTAGGTTATGACACTCAGCGCATCGCCGTAGAAGGTCGTACCGTAATCAACGTAACCCTGAGCGAGAACACAGTTATGCTGAAAGAAGTTGTCGCAATCGGTTATGGTGTAGTTAAAAAATCAGATGCTACAGGTTCAGTAGCAGTAGTAAAGCCGGATGATATTGAAGCCGGTATCGCTACATCAACTCAGGACCTCCTCGTAGGTGCCAGCCCAGGTGTAGTAGTAACATCAAACGGTGGTGACCCAACAGGTAACGCAACAATCCGTATCCGTGGTGGTAGCTCATTGACAGCTAACAATGACCCTCTTATCGTGATTGACGGTGTGGCAATGACAGGTCAGGCAGGTGCAGGTGGCACAAACGCCCTGACAATGATTAACCCACAGAACATCGAATCAATGACAATCCTAAAGGATGCATCAGCAACAGCAATCTACGGTTCTCGTGCATCAAACGGTGTCATCATCATCACAACCAAGAAAGGTGCCAAAGGAAAGCCACAGGTAAACTTTGCAGCCAACTTCCACGTAAACACAGCACGCAACACCCTTGACATGATGAGTGCAGCTGAGTTTGCAGATGTAGTAAGAAACAAAGTTGGTACTGAAGCAGCTATTTCACAGCTCGGCGCAGGAAGCACAGACTGGCAGAAAGAAGTGCTCCGCACATCATTCTCTCATGACTACAGCTTGAGCGTCGGTGGTAGCGTAGGTGAGCTCCCTTATCGTGTAAATGCTTCATTTACAGATAATCAGGGTATCTTGAAGACATCAGGCATGCAACGTACAACTGTAGGAATCAGCCTTACACCTAAGTTCTTCAATAACCTCCTCCAGATTACAGCAAACGTAAATGGTACTTACATCAAGAGCACCACTGCAGATACAGGTGCAGTAGGAGCTGCTGTTGCATTCAACCCGACACTTCCAGTACGCACAGCTTACGCTACAAAGGGAGATACCGGTCTAACAATGTTTAACGGCTATACCAACATCACTCTTGCATCAGGAAACCTTGAGCTTCAGGCAGGTCAAAACCCACTTCAGATGCTTGAGGACATTGATAACAGCGGTGAAGTATGGTCATCAACAGGTAACTTGCAGATTGATTACGCACTCCACTTCCTCCCAGACCTTCACCTTAACCTCAACGCAGGTTATCAGGTTTCAAAGAACACAGCTCTTAACCAGACAGCAGAGAACTCTGTACAGGCATGGAGCAACCAAGACCTTATCAAGATGGGTGCTTATGGTGCAGGAACATATTACAAATGGTGGGAACTCCAGCGTAATACATCACTTGAATTCTACCTCAACTATCGTAAAGAATTTGAAGCTATCAAGTCTAACGTAGATGCTACCGCAGGTTACACTTGGCAGCACATGGATTACTTCGGTCACAGCAATACATACCTTGCATCTCTTGGTTTCAACAACATCAACTATGCAGACGGTGCTTACAACCTTGTACGCAACAACCGTGCAGTAGGTGCAGACGGCAACGAATGGTATGTACACGATGCGCTTAACGGTCAGCCAGACAGCCGCTGGGGTAACCCACTTCAACTTCTGTCATTCTTCGGTCGTGTAAACTACACATTTGACAACACATACCTCTTGACATTCACACTCCGTGACGATGCAACATCACGTTTCCACAAGGATACTCGTTGGGGTCTCTTCCCGGCACTTGCTCTTGGATGGAAAATAACCAACATGAGCTTCATGGAAAGCACACGTGACGTATTGAACGAAGCTAAGCTTCGTCTTGGCTGGGGTGTTACCGGTCAGCAGGATATCGGTCAGTATTTCGGCTATCTCCCAGTATACACATCATCAACAAACCAGGGCTTCCAGTATATTTGGAACGGTCAGTGGATAAACCCACTCTATCCAAATGCATACGACGAAAACCTGAAGTGGGAGGAAACCACAACATGGAACGCCGGACTTGACCTTGCATTCCTAAATAACCGCATCACAGCAAGCATTGACTGGTATCTCCGTGAAACAGACGACCTCCTTGCATACACACCGGTTGCAGGTATGAACACAGCAAACTATATGACACGTAATATCGGTTCTCTCCGTAACGTCGGTATTGAAGCAACCGTAGGAGCAAAACCTGTTGTTACAAAGGACTTCACTTGGAACACATCTGTAAACGTTGCATGGAACCGCAACAAGATTACAGCCCTCACAGGTGATGCAGAAACATCTCAGATTCAGGCACGTGACGTACCGACAGGTACAGGTGGTGGTCTTCAGTATCACCTCGTAGGCGAACCTGCATTCTCATACCTTGTGTACCAGCAGGTATATGATGCAGCAGGCAACCCTGTAGAAGGTCAGTACGTAGACCAGAATGCAGATGGTATCATCAATGATGATGACAAGATAATCTATCACTCACCAGACCCGAAGGTAACATTCACATGGAACAACTCATTTAACTACAAGAACTGGGACCTCGGTATTTCACTCCGTGCAAACCTTGGCAACTACGTATACAACGCACCACGTTATTCACGTACACGTCTTGACGGAGTATCAGGCTATATGCTTACAAACCTGATGCGTGATGAATATCTGTTCAATACAACAGATGGAAACTTGTGTCTGAGCGACTACTTCGTAGAAAATGCAAGCTTCATCCGTTGCGATAACATCACCCTCGGCTATACATTCCCAGAACTCCTCAACAAGTCGCTCAAGCTCCGCTTGTTCGGTGCGGTTCAGAACCCATTCGTAATCACCAAGTACAAAGGTCTTGACCCGGAATCATTTGACGGTATCGACAACAACATGTACCCACGTCCAATCACTTGTACACTTGGTGTAGTAGCTACTTTCTAACCTAAAAAAGTTAAAGTAAATGAAAACATTAAATAAAATATTTCTTTCACTTGGTGTAGTGGCTGCAACTTTCACATTCAGCTCTTGCACAGGTGACCTTGACCAACTTCCAACTGACCCAAATTCTCTGACAAATGCAGACTTTGCGTCAGACCCGGATAAATATATGGATGAAACCATGGCGGGTGTTTACCAGCAGTTCACCGTACACGGTGCTAATAACAACTCTGCAGTAAGCGGCTTCGATGGTGGTATGTCCACATTCCAGCGTTCAGCATTCATCCTTGAGGAACTAAACTCAGACGAAGCAACATGGCTTCCAAACGATGCTGACTATGGTACATTCCAATATGGTATCGTACCTGCAAACAACCGTGTAATCCTCGGTACCTACTCACGTTTCACAGTGTGCGTATCAATGTGTAACTCATTTATCCAGACTGTGAATGGTGGCTATTTCGGCTCACTTAACGATGCGCAGAAGGCAAAGGCAGAAGAATATGTACGTCAGTGCCGCGTACTCCGCGCAGGTGCATATTTCTACCTCATTGACTGCTTCGGAAACGTACCATACGCAGACGAATCAGTGCTGATGGGTTCAATAGCTCCACAGCTTAAGCGTGCAGAAGTATATGCAAAAGTAGTAGAAGACCTTGAGGCAGTATCTGCAGAATATGGCAACAACACTACTGTAGAATACGGTCAAGTAGGTAAAGACGTCGCAGACGCACTCCTCGTTAAGTTCTACCTCAATGCAGAAGTATACACAGGCAAGGCAGAATGGGCAAAGTGTGCAGCGAAGGCAGAGGAAATCATCGCACGCCACAAAGGCACAGGATTCCAGGAATCAGGTCTTGCTAAGAGCTACAGCGCACTCTTTGGCGCAAACAACGACAAATACTGCGCAGGCGGTTCAAGTGATGTAAATGAAATCATCTGGTGCATCCCTCAAGATGCAACATACGCAACATCATGGGCAAACTCAACATTCATGATTGACGCATGGATTGGTGAACCAAAAGATGGTGCAGCATGGAACTGCCGCAAGGCATGGTACAATGCCGGTGACGCATGGAAGTGTATGACAGCACGTCGCCAGTTTGTAGAGAAATTTGACTGGAATGAAGACTATACAGAGTCTCCAGACAGCCGTCTCCGCTTCTGGTGTCATGGAGCACAGGGCTTCAATATCAACAATGATGTCCTCGACCAAGACCACTTCGGTGATAACGGTTTCCTCGCAGTAAAATACTCAAACTGGGCATTTGATGAAGATGGCAACATCGACGAAGCAAACTCACCAGCAGCAACTACTCAGGTAGGTGCAGACTATGCAGTAATCCGTCTTGCAGAAATTTACCTGTCAGCAGCAGAGGCAATTCTCAATGGTGGCGGTGACAAGGCAAAGGCACTTGAATACGTAAACTATATTCGTGAACGCGCAGGTCTGAACGCATGGAATGCAGGTGACCTCACAGCAGTGTCACTACAGGATGAACGTTGCCGCGAACTATACACAGAAAACGTACGTCGTTCAGACCTTATCCGCTACGGCAAATGGATTTCAGGTTATACTTGGAACTGGAAGAACAACGTAAAGGGCGGTGCTGACTTCAACAGCAACTTTACACTCTATCCATTACCAAGCAGCACAGTTGAGCTCGCTCACTATGACCAGAACACAGGTTATTAATTCTTAATTACGAGTTAAAACAATGAAAAAATTAGCATTATTTTTCGCTTGTGCGGCTGCATTAGTTGGCTTTACCGGCTGTGAGGATGATAAAGACCCGATTTATCAGGCTCCGACGACGTTTGTGCTCAACCAGCCAGCACTCCAAAATCAATATCTCGAACTTACTGAAGATGGTACTTTTGAGCTCACATGCAGCCAGCCAGACTATGGCTACTCAGCAATCGTGAACTACTCAGCCGAGGTATCACTGACAGAAGACTTCGCAAACTGCAAAGAAATCGCATCAAAAGGCTCAGGCACAACAGCTCGCATGACTTTTGGGTGTGCAGACCTCGCTCTCGTACTCTGCGAACTCCACGGATTTGTAGATGAAGAGACTTATCAAGACTTACCAGCAGAAAAGGTGTATTTCCGTGCAGTAGCACGCCTAACAGGTGTAGAAAGCTCAGAAATTCGCTCAAATGTAGTGTCACTCAACAAGGTTAAACTCTACTTCGCTGTACCAACCCCAGGCTATATCTGGGTAATCGGTAGCGCAGGCGCATTCGGTGGATGGACAGAGCCGTCAGAAGCAAATGCAGCAGCACTTACAGGTGCGCGCCTCTTTGAGCCAGCAAATGCAATCGGCAGCAAGGTATATTCACAGACATTCAACATACCTGCGGGTGACGTTACATTCCGTCTGTATGTAGCCCTCACAGGCTGGGACGGCGGTGACTCTTGGGGTTACAAAGTAGAAGACCAAGCAACAACAGTTGAATTAGTGGATGGTGCATATTCTTCACCAATCGTAAATGGTAAGGGTTCATTCACATTCGCAGGCTGGCCAGGCGGTGATATGACAATCACAGCAGACTTCTCATCATCAAGCCCGACAATCAACGTTGTAGCAGGTTCTGCCGCTCCTACAGTATCTAAATACATGTACATCGTAGGTAACAACGCAGACTGGACAGAACCAGTAGAAGCAAGTGCAAGTGTCTATGAGGCATGGCGCATTGCAGACAAGAACGAAAGCGGTGTATATACCGGTACATTCGAACTTGCAGAAGGTTCAACACCATGCACAAGTGGATGGTATTTCCGTATCTACGAACAACTTGCAGGCTGGAGCGATACTCCATGGGCAGCATCAGCAGACGGCAGCAACGTTGACGTAACTCTCGGTCAGGCATTACCATGTGCTACAGGTCAGGGATGCTTCTTAGTAAATCCTTGTGCACCGGGCAAGTACACAGTAACCCTTGACACAAATGCTAAAACTGTAACAGTTTCAGCTGCTGAATAAACATTTACCAATAAGGAAGCCAGGGCGGTGACACTCCGCCATCGCCGGGGCTCCTTAGAATAATTAAATCTAAAATGTTTTATAACAATAATATGAAGAAATTCGCTTTATTGACCGTGATGGGTCTCTGCTTAGGCTTCACAGCATGTGATGACTATGAAGAACCAAATCCGGCTCCACAAAAAAACGACCAGGAAGCAATTTTTGAAGCAGGCGGTGTAACTGTTACTCCACAATCTGCTCAGCAGAACCTCATCGAGCTGAATGCTGCAAGCGCACAGGCAACAGTACTCACATTTGACGCTGCTAATGTGCCATCAGGCTATGAAGTAAGCATGGTGATGGAAGTTGCAAAAGATGCTTCATTTGCAAATGCAGTAGAAGTAGCAACAACAACAGTAGAAAACGCAATCTGCGTAGACCCTGCAGCTCTGAGCGCTGCATATAAGGAAGCCGTAACACTTGACCCGGCAGCCTCAAGCGTAAATGTACGCTACAAAGGCTATATCGTAAATGGCAAGAACTCAGTACGCATTGGTGATGCTGACACATTCTTTGGTCCATACGAGCTTTCAATCGTGCCTTTCGCAGCAGAAAAGGAGATTGAATCATCTTACGTTCTCCAGTACTCACTTGATGGTGCGACATGGAAAGACGTGAAAGCATTCAACCACTCTGCATCAAGCCCATATGATGACCCATCATTCAGCCTCGCAGCAAACTTCACAGAGGAAATGTTTGGTGAAGAGGGAATGTACTGGCAGATTAAGTCTGCAAGTGGCAAGACTTATGGTGTAGCAGAAGAAGAGGTGTTCAACGATAATGGTGCTCTCGTAGAAGGTGGCGCTCCTGCAATTTCATTCTTGGCAGGTCCAGTTCTCTTCAGCATCAATATGTGGGACCTCACATTCAATTACATTCAGGCAATCGAGCAGTTCTGGACACCAGGTGCATCAAATAGCTGGGGCTTCGGAAGCGACTGTCAGACCCTTGTAACACTTGACTATACAAACTACTTCGGTTTCGTTAACCTCGGTGACATGTTCAAGCTCAGTCCTAATCCGGCATGGAACGGCGACTTCGGTTCAGACGGTGGCGTAACTTACACAGAAGAAGATGGTGTAATAGTTGGTACAGGTGTTGCAACAGGTAGCGCAAACATCCTGGTAGAGAACCCAGGTCTGTACTATGTACAGCTCAACTATGGAACGAAGGATCTGAAGCTCACAAAGATAGAAGTAATCGGTCTTATCGGTGGCTTCAATGGCTGGGGCGAAACAGCAGCAATGTCTCCATCACAGGACTTCCTCACATGGACAGGCGAATTTGCACTCTCAGAAGGTGATGAATTCAAGTTCCGTGCAAATAACAACTGGAATATCAACCTAGGAGGTGACGTAAATGACCTTCTCCCAGACGGAAGCAACCTGAAGGCAGCAGAAACAGGAACATACGTAGTAACTCTCTACCTTGCTTCTCATCCTTACACTTGCACAATCGTAAAGAAGTAATTTATACAGACGATAAAAGAGAATAGTGAGGCTGCGCATTAAATGCGTGGTCTCACTTTTTTCTGCAAATCTATTTGCTAATATGAAGATAAATTGCTAATTTTGTGGAAACTTAGCCAAAATAGATATTCATGAAAACGAAACAACTCGCTATTCTGAAAAATGATGCATGGCTTGAACCTTACGCCGATGCAATCATAGGTCGTCATAACGATGCGATAAACAAAGAAAAAGATTTGACAAGCAACTGCGGGTCACTTGTGGATTTCGCAAATGCTCACCAATATTTTGGTCTTCACAAATGTAAAGACGGATGGGTGTTCCGTGAATGGGCACCAAATGCCACAGCAATAGCGCTGGTGGGAGATTTCTCGGACTGGCGAGAAATGGCACGCTATGCTTTGCAACGCCTTGACGGTGGGGTATGGGAGCTGAAACTGCCTCTTGACGCTCTGCGCCATGGCGATTTCTACAAGATGGTAGTGAAGTGGAATGGTGGACAGGGCGAGAGGATTCCGGCATATGCGACGCGCGTGGTTCAGGATGAGAATACGCACCTTTTTTCAGCCCAAGTATGGGCACCGGAGAAGAAATATCGCTGGAAAGACAAGGATTTCAGTCCGGAGACAAAGCCTTTGCTCATCTATGAGTGCCATATCGGTATGGCGCAGAATAAGGAGGGAGTGGGAACGTATACAGAGTTTCGCGACCTTGTATTGCCTCGCATAGCGAAGGATGGGTATAACGCAATCCAGATAATGGCAATCCAGGAGCATCCGTATTATGGCTCCTTTGGCTACCATGTGTCAAGCTTTTTTGCGCCGTCAAGCCGTTTTGGAACTCCGGAAGAGCTTAAGTCGCTGATAGACAAGGCACATTCTCTCGGCATTGCTGTAATCATGGATATTGTACATTCACATGCAGTAAAAAACGAGAATGAGGGTCTTGGAAGACTTGACGGAAGCTATGACTTGTATTTCTATGGAGACTCGCGGCGAGAGCATCCGGCGTGGGATTCGCTTTGTTTTGACTATGGGAAGAATGAGGTGCTGCATTTCCTACTTTCAAACTGCAAGTATTGGCTTGAGGAATTTCATTTTGACGGATTCCGCTTTGACGGCGTGACGTCAATGCTCTATTATAATCACGGACTGGGACAGGCATTCGGCTCATACGGAGACTATTACAACGGAGGACAGGACACAAATGCCATCACATATCTCACACTGGCAAATAAGCTCATCCATGAGGTGAACAAGAATGCCATCACGATAGCAGAGGAGATGAGCGGTATGCCGGGTCTTGCGTTGCCATTCAAGGCGGGAGGAATAGGCTTTGATTATCGCATGGCGATGGGTATACCGGACTATTGGATAAAGATGCTGAAGGAGAAAAAAGATGAAGACTGGCATCCGACTTCAATATTCTGGGAGCTGACAAACCGCCGCGATGATGAAAAGACAATCTCGTATGTAGAAAGCCACGACCAGGCACTTGTGGGCGATAAGACGGTGATTTTCCGCCTGATAGACGAGAAGATGTATTGGCACATGATGGTTGGCGACAACGATATGACAGTTGCACGCGGCATAGCGATGCACAAGATGATAAGACTGGTGACTCTCGCCACCATAAATGGAGGTTACCTGAACTTTATGGGTAACGAATTTGGTCATCCTGAATGGATAGACTTCCCTCGAGAAGGGAATGGGTGGAGCTATAAGTATGCACGTCGCCAGTGGGACCTTGTAGACCGTAAAGACTTGCAATATCAGTATCTTAACGACTTTGACAATGCGATGATAGAGCTTGTGTCGTCTGTAAACAATTTCCAAGGTCAAGAAATTGAGAAATTGTGGGAAAAGGATGACGACCAGGTATTGGCATTCCGCCGCGGCAACCTGATATTTGTGTTTAACTTCAATCCGTTTAAGTCGTTTACGGGCTATGGCATCCTTGCACCGGCAGGAAAATACAAAGTAGTACTTTCGACAGACTCACCGGCATTTGGAGGTTTTGGCAATATCGATGAAAAAGTGGAGCATCTTACTGTGAATGACCCACTGTATCAGCCGATTGGCAAGGAATGGCTAAAACTTTACCTCCCGGCACGTTCCGCTCAGGTGCTAAAGGTGGTTCGCGAGCGCAAACCTCGTAAAAAGGATTGATAAACAGGAGTTTAGCGATGAAAATACTAATCGTGGGCGCAGGTGGCTTTATCGGAGGTTTTATAGCCAATGAAGCGTTGCGCCGAGGATATGAGACATACGTTGCGGTGAGAGAATCAAGCTCTCGCCGCTATCTCAAAGATGAACGGATGAAATTTGTGGTGCTTGACTATGATGATACGGAACAAATCCGTTCTGCGCTTAGTGAAGCACTGCCTGAAGGTGAGAAATGGGATTATATAATATATAATCTTGGGGCAACAAAGGCACTTAACTTCCTTGAGTTCAAGCATGTGAATTATCAGTACTTGTGCAATTTCGTTACGGCGATAAAGGAGGCGGAACTTGTTCCGACTAAGTTGCTCTATACCAGCAGCCTGAGCGCGATAGGGGAGTATGATGAGGAGAATTACAGTCCGGCTAAGATTACTCAGCCGGCAAATCCAAATACGGCATACGGATTGTCTAAACTTCAGGCAGAAAATTACCTTGAGAACATTGCGGGTATACCCTACGTAATTTTTCGCCCAACAGGTGTTTATGGACCTCATGAAAAGGATTATCTGATGATGATAAAGTCGATAGACCGGCATTTTGATTTTTCAGTAGGCTTTAAAAAGCAGTTGCTGACGTTTATATATGTAGATGACCTTGTAGCTGCAATGTTTGACGCGCTGGCATCGGAAAAGGCATTGAACAAGAAATATTTCATATCAGAGGGCAAGGCTTATACTCAAGACGAGTTTCGCAAAATCGTTGCAGAGGAGCTTGGAGGCAGGTTTGTGATACCTGTAAAATTGCCGCTGTGGGCGCTTTATATCGTGTCGTTTGTCTCTGAAAAATGGGGCAAGCTTAGACTTAAGCCAACGACTCTGAACCGGGACAAGTATAAAATCATGCGTCAGCGTAACTGGGATTGCGATATATCTGATGCAGTGAATGATTTTGGCTTTTCTCCGAAATTTTCTCTCCGCGATGGTATTCGTGCCACAGTGGAGGCGTATAAGGCTATGCAATAGGAAGTTGTGTGTAATTTCAATCGGTTTTGATGTTACGTTATGGATGAATTAAGGTCTGAAAAAATTCCGTATTGGTTTTGGCTGTTGCTGTTGCTGATAGTGCTGCCGATGTTTCTTGTGCCGAAGTATGTTTCAGATATTGAGGCGTCGGAATATGAGATAAAAAAGTTTTTCATTTGGCTGTATGTGCCGTATGTGGTAATCGGGGCGCTTCTTACAGCTTTGTGTTATCGTTATGGCCGTAGGGTAATGGCATGGATTTTGTATGTGCTAATGGTGTTGACGCATGTTGCGATGTATTATCTTGTTTACTGATGGGGCGGACGTGATGCATCACGTCCCTACGATAGGTGGGTGGCAATCAAAGAGGTAAGAGGCGGACGTGATGCATCACGTCCCTACGATAAGTGGGTGGAAATCAGAGGGATAAGAATGGAGAATAGTGAA
>JBJECS010000167.1:0-9806 GCA_051871335.1 Muribaculaceae bacterium
CGACGACGACCTCAGCAGAAGAGACTTCACCATTAACGCGCTCGCAATCTGCGTTAATAAAGACCGTTTTGGCGAGGTTATTGACAAGTTTGACGGACTGCACGACATGAACCAAAGAACTATCAGAACCCCGCTCAACCCTGACATCACTTTCAGCGACGACCCCCTGAGAATGTTGCGTGCTATCCGTTTTGCCACTCAGCTTAAATTTAAGATTAACTACGCTACTTTCGACGCTCTCGCCCGTAATGCTGACCGAATAAACATCATCTCTAAAGAACGTATTTACACTGAGCTCACTAAAGTCATGCAGAGTCCTAAGCCTTCAATCGGATGGATGCTCCTCGCTGACTGCGGATTGCTAAAAATAATCCTCCCGGAACTCGAGGCGCTCAAAGGCGTGGATGCCGTTAACGGCCGTACTCACAAGGATAATTTTTACCACACTTTGCAAGTATTGGACAAGGTGGCTGAAAAAAGCGACAATGTTTGGCTTCGGTGGGCGGCTCTTTTCCACGACATAGGAAAAGGTCCTACAAAACGCTGGGTTGACGGTATCGGATGGACTTTTCACAACCACAACTACACCGGCGCTAAAATGCTCGGAACGATTTTCCGTCGGCTAAAGTTCCCGCTTGACGAAAAGTTTAAGTACGTGCAAAAGCTCGTTGAGCTTCACATGCGCCCTATCAATCTCGTGGAAGACATTGTGACTGACTCTGCTGTACGACGAATGATGTTTGATGCCGGGGAAGACATTGAAGACCTCATGATTTTATGCGAAGCTGACATTACTTCTAAAAACAGCGACAAAGTTAAGCGGTTCCTCGACAATTACGCTCTCGTTCGTAACAAAATGATTGACCTCGAAGAACGTGACCGTATTCGCATCTGGCAGCCGCCTATCAACGGTAACGATATTATGCTGGCATTCGGTATCGGACAGTGCCACGAAGTTGGTGTTATCAAGCAATACATTAAAGAATCCCTTCTCGACTCCGACACTCCTAACGACAGAGAGCTCGCCTGGAAACTAATGGTTGAAAAAGGCAACGAGCTCGGACTCTCTTTGGTGCAAAACAATTGACGATTCCTTCTGTCCGGACACAAAAAAAGGGAAAGCGAACTACATCGCACCGCTACAACCTCCTACCGTTGCTTCTGTCAAGACCTGGCGGAGTTCGGAGGGAGCTGGTCGTGTAGGACTTTCCCGACCGCAAAGGTACGCACTTTTTTTGACATAGCAAAGAGAAACCCCACTTTTTTTCAAGTCATCTTCGCTACAAATACGTAAAACACCTATAATACAAGCTCTTAGCTATGTCTCTGTAAAAGTTCTCGCTCTATATCCGGCAGCGTGACATCCATCTGCTCCAGCAATACGAGCAAGTGGTAAATCAGGTCTGACGCCTCATATATGAAACGGTCTCGGTTTCCGTCTACCGCCTCTATTGTTGACTCTACCGCCTCTTCTCCCACTTTCTGCGCTATTTTCTTGACTCCCTTGATAAACAGCTTCGTAGTATACGAATTTTCCGGCATTTCTGCATGGCGACGCTGTATTAATTGCGACAGCGACCGTATAAATCCCTCCTCGGCTGGTGTGTCAAAGCAAGACTCCGTGCCGCGGTGACATGTTGGTCCTATCGGCATCGCCTTTATCAGCAGCGTATCTCCGTCGCAATCCGCATACATTTCCTTTACCTCAAGAAAATGACCCGATGTCTCGCCCTTTGTCCACAACTTGCCGCGTGTACGGCTAAAAAAGGTAACTCGCCCCTCTGCTATGGTCTTTTCAAATGCCTCTCGGTTCATATAGCCTAACATCAGCACTTTGAGAGTCACCGCATTTTGCACTACTACGGGCAGCAACCCGTCGGCACATTTATCAAGATTGAAATCAGAAAAATTCATAATGATGATAAGTTTATTTTATAAATATTATCACAATCTTACGGGGATTTGCATCTCCGCAAGCTGTCGTTTCAGCTCATCTATCGTAATCTCGCCGTAATGGAATATACTTGCCGCAAGTGCCGCGTCTGCGCGCCCTTCCGTCAATACTTCTGCTATATCTTTCACAGAACCCGCACCTCCCGATGCTATCACCGGTATATTCAGCGATGCCGCCAATGCTGCATAAGTGCCGCACGGATAGCCTTTTCGTGTTCCGTCATGATTCATCGACGTAAACAATATTTCTCCCGCACCAAGTTCCTCTACTCGATGCGCCCATTCAAAAAGTTCAATCTCCGTTAGCCGTGAACCGCCATGAGTCGTTATTCGCCATGTCCCGTCATCTATGGTTTTCGCATCTATCGCCACTACAACAAACTGGCTTCCGTATTTCGACGCTATTTCACTGATTAGATGAGGATTGGCTACCGCTGCCGAGTTGATTGTTATCTTATCTGCTCCGGCATCAAGCAATGCCGCCGCATCTTCCTGCGACGATATGCCTCCACCAACCGTAAATGGTATATTGACTCTGTCTGCCACTCGCTCTACCATCTTCGTAAACGTCGACCGTCCTTCTTTCGACGCCGTTATGTCTAAGTAGACTAATTCGTCTGCTCCCTCAAGGGCATAGCGTGCACCTAACTCCACCGGGTCGCCCACATCTGCAAGTCCCTCAAAATTTATCCCTTTTACCGTCCGTCCGTTTTTCACGTCGAGGCACGGTATTATTCGTTTCGCTAACATATTCGTTCAAGTTCTTTTAGTGATACACGACCCTCATATAGTGCCTTTCCTACGATTACTCGACGCAAGCCAAGCTCCTGACACCGCTCAACATCGCCTATCGATGATATTCCGCCGCTCACGGTGAAATTCACGGCATCATATCTGCCCTGTATTTCGGTATATAACTCAAAAGACGGTCCTTGTAGCATTCCATCTCGTGATATATCCGTCACTATCGCCTGACTCAATCCGCACGGCAGAAAACGAGTCACTATATCGTCTATTGTGATGTCTGTATTTCCCAGCCAGCCGGACACCGCCACTTTTCCGTCGCGCAGGTCCGCACCAAGCACAATCATCTCTTTTCCATACTGTCTAAGCCATTTTTCAAACAGTTCCGGCTGCTTTGCCGCCACACTGCCTATCACCGCATATGTGCACCCGGCATTGACACTGTCGCGAATATCATCGTCGGTCTTGATTCCGCCGCCCCATTCTATACGCGCCGCATCACTCGCCTTCGCCATCTTCTCCAGCGTCTGTAAGTTACACGGACAACCTGACTTTGCGCCATCAAGGTCTACGGCATGTATTCGTGTAAATCCATGGTCTACAAACCTCTTAACCATATCCTCCGGCGATGCGTCATACACCGTCTTGGCATTATAGTCGCCTTGCGACAGCCTGACGCACTTTCCTCCGATTATATCGATTGCTGGTATTACTTCCATATTTCGGCTCATAGATTTAGAAAATTTCGCAATATTCTTTCGCCCACATCACCACTCTTTTCGGGGTGGAACTGTGTGCCATAGAAATTCTCATATTTCAGCGCTGCGCTAAACATTTCCCCTTGACACCCATAGCGTGTCGTGGCTATCGTATCCGGGCACAGGTCTGCGCGATAGGAATGTACATAATATACATAACTACCCGCAGCTATATCCTTAAACAGTTTGCTCTCAAGGTTAGTGATGCTGTTCCATCCCATATGGGGCACCTTATCCCCTTCTTTTGGCTGAAAACGACGCACTCTCGTGTCAAACAGACCCATTCCTTCGGCATCTCCCTCTGCCGTATGTCGGCACATCACCTGCATTCCCACGCATATCCCTAACACCGGGTGGCGAAGACGTTTTATCACATCCACAAGCCCCGCTTCTCGCAGACGACCTATTGCCTCGCCCGCATGTCCTACTCCGGGCAACAGCACCTTATCTGCACGCCGTATCTCTTCTATATCTGCTGTCAAGCTCCACTCTGCACCCAAGCGTTTGAGCGCATTTTCCACCGAACGAAGATTGCCTGTTTTATAATCTATGATTGCTATCATCTTTCTTATCTTTTTGCTTTATTTTTATAGTATCCCTTTGCTTGACGGAAGGTCATAGCTGAACGGATTTCGACTTATCGCCTGCTTCAATGCTCGGGCAAACGCCTTAAACACCCCTTCTATGATATGGTGATTATTCTCCCCGCGTGCCGAAACATAAACATTGGCGCGCATTGCGGACGCAAGAGATTTAAACACATGCTCATACATCTCGGTTGGCGTATCTCCCACATATTCTCGCGTAAATGTCACATCCCACACCAGTTCGCTTCTTCCTCCAAAGTCTATCAGCACCATCGCGCGGCTCTCGTCCATTGGCAACACAAAGCCATATCGCTCAATACCTCGTTTATTTCCTAACGCCTGATATATCGCATCGCCAAGGGCTATCGCCACGTCTTCCATTGTGTGATGCTCATCCACTTCAAGGTCTCCGCGACAGCTAATATTGAGTGTCACTCCTCCGTGGTGGGGTATCTGGTTGAGCATATGGTCATAGAATTTAAGTCCCGTATCAATGGTCGATGGCGCTCCGCCGTCAAGGTTTAGATATAGCTCTATTTGCGTTTCAGACGTATTGCGGCTGATATGAGCCTCACGACCTGACGACAGTATATATCGCGCTATCTCCATCCAATCATCTGTCGCCAACTTGCACCCGGGCGGCAACGTTTCTGCTTTTCCCACCATCAGCCCTTTTGCTCCAAGGTTGACGGCAAGCTGCATATCCGTAAGCCTGTCGCCGATTACATACGACGACGACAAGTCATACTCTCCTGCCATATACCGCAAAAGCATCCCTGTGCGTGGTTTGCGTGTCGGGGCGTCATCTTCCGGAAAACTTCGGTCTATAAGTATGTCGTCAAATTCTACCCCTTCGCCCCGCAACGTCTCTAACATCATATTATGCGCAGGCCAAAATGTTTCTTCGGGAAATGACACTGTCCCAAGCCCATCCTGATTACTCACCATCACCAGCTCATAGCCTTTGCCGGCAAGTACTCGCAATGCAGATATTGCTCCCGGCACAAAACGCAATTTTTCCAGCGAGTCTATCTGCTCATCTTCAGGCTCCGCTATGATTGTGCCGTCGCGGTCTATAAATATTGCTTTCTTCATTTCTTCGTCACTGTTGATATGTTTTCAATAGTGCTACCACTCGCGCATTCTCTTCGGGTGTCCCTACTGTGATGCGAAGGCATCCTTCACATCCTGCCAGCTTATTACGATTGCGAACTAATGCTCCGTTTTCCAGCAGGTAGTCATAGATTGCATCCGGATTGTCAAATTTCACAAGCAGGAAATTTGCATCAGACGGATAAACTTTTCTCACAATGCCCATCTCGCTCAATGCCGTGGCAAGCGTTTCTCGCTCGCGCTTTATCTCCGCCACTTGCTCGCTTATATCATCATTCACGATATGCCCTACTACTCGCTCCTGTGTCGGTCCGTTCACATTATAGGGATATTTGACTCGTCCGAATATCGATGCTATTTCTGCTGACGCAAATGCCATGCCCAGCCTTAACGATGCCATTCCCCACGCCTTGGAAAAGGTCTGAAGAACTATCAAATTGGGATACGACTCCAACAATTCAAGCATCGACCCGCGTTCTGAAAAATCTATATACGCCTCATCTACTACCACTATGCCGTCAAATGACTCTGCCAGCCGGGCTATCTCTGCTCGTTCAAACGCATTTGCCGTCGGATTATTCGGCGAACAAACCCATATCACTTTTGTCCTCTCATCTGTCGCTTCCAGCAGTGAGTTTACGGGCAATGAATAACCGCTACCAAGCTGCACCTCGCGAAATTCCACATCGTTGATTGCGGCTGCCACGCTATACACTCCATAGCTCGGAGATATCGACACCACATTATCCACTCCCGGGCGGCAGAATATGCGATAAACCAAGTCTATCGCCTCATCAGACCCTGCGCCTCCTACAAATATCTGCTCCGGACTTACGCCCTTAAGCTTTGCGATATGACGTTTCAACTCATGCTGATGAGGGTCTGGATAGCGGTTCACTCCATTGTTATAGGGGCTCTCATTCGCATCAAGCCACACCGAGATATTTCCTCCCTTAAAGTCATCTCGAGCCGTTGAATACGGTGAAAGTGCCTTTATGTTGGGCCGTATGTATTCTAATGGATTTTTCATCTATTCTTTCGGTATATGGTTATTTCAGCATTTTTTATCATTCGCCAAGCCTTACTTTCACCGCCATTGCATGTGCGTCAAGTCCTTCCGCATCAGCCATCGTTACTATCACGTCGCTCAACGACCGCAGACCTTCTCGGCTCAGCTCTTGATATGTGATTTTTTTCATAAAGCTGTCGATATTGACTCCGCTATACGATTTCGCCCAGCCGGACGTCGGTAGTGTATGATTTGTCCCGGATGCATAGTCGCCTGCGCTCTCCGGTGAATAATTGCCTATAAATACACTGCCTGACGACCTTATCTCGCTCGCCACAGCCCATGGTTCACACATCGATATGATTAGGTGCTCCGGCGCATATTCATTGGCAAATGCTATCATATCCTCGCGAGTCTGGAGCACTATAAGACGACTTTGAGACAGTGACCCTGCCACTGACTCTTGGCGTGACAATTTCTTCGTCAGCTCTGTCACCTCACCTGCCACCTTTTCTGCAAACGACCGGCTATCTGTCACAAGTATTGCTTGTGAGTCTGGTCCATGCTCTGCCTGAGATAGTAAGTCTGCTGCCACATAGCGTGCATTCGCGCTGCCGTCTGCCATCACCATCACTTCGCTCGGTCCTGCCGGCATATCGATAGATACATACTTGCTCACTATTTGCTTCGCTGCTGTCACATAGCGGTTGCCGGGACCGAATATCTTGTCCACTCGTGGTATCGAATCTGTTCCTAAAGCCATCGCCGCTATTGCCTGAGCTCCGCCCACTTTATATATCTCTTCTATGCCACATACCTTTGCCGCATAGATTATCTCTGGCGCTATGCCACGTTCTGCACTATATGGCGTACACAATATTCTTCGCTTGCACCCCGCTATCTTTGCCGGAATGCCAAGCATCAGCACTGTCGAAAATAGCGGCGCTCTTCCTCCCGGTATATAAAGTCCTACATTTGTGATTGGCACTTGTCGCTGCACGCATCTCACGCCCGTCGTCACCTCTACATCCACCGGCTGACTCATCAGCTGTGCAGTATGAAATTTCTCAATGTTTTCAGCTGCCTTTTCTATTGCCGACGCTACTGCCGGCGACACTTTTGCTGCCGCGGCTTCTATCTCTTCTGCTGTCACTCGCAGCTCGCCGAGTTCCACTTTGTCGAATTTCAACGACAGGCGACACAATGCATCATCCCCTTCTGCCGCCACTTCTCCTATAATATCCGCTACGGCACTATCTACTGATACTTTCTCATCGGGTACATTTCGGCGGCACAGCTCTTCCCATCTTCTGCGCTCAGGATAATCATATATCTCCATCACCGTATTATATTTTCAAGCGCAAGCACAAGGATATCCTCTGCGCCGAGTTCTTTCAGTTTCTCGATTTTCTCCCACAGCTCTTCTTGCGGTATCACTACGTGCATCGAATACCACCCTTCTTCTGAAAGTGGCATCAATGTCGGGCTCTTCATGCCGGGTAGCAGCGATACCGCCGCCGGTATCCGCTCCTGTGGTATATTCATCAGCAGATACTTCATCCCGCGGCTGTCAAATATTGAGCTGAAACGGAATTTCAGTTTCGACAGCTCGGAAAGTTTATCTTCATCAAGATTTTTATTCGCCACAAGCACTGCCTCTGACTGAAAAACCTGCTCTACTTCTACAAGTCCGTTTTGTATCAGTGTTCCACCTGACGACACTATGTCAAATATCGCATCTGCCATGCCTACTGCCGGAGCCACCTCTACTGAACCCGCTATCTCATGTATCTCGGCATTTATGCCTTTCTCTTCGATAAAGCGGCGCAGTATCTTCGGATAAGACGTGGCGATTCTACGGTTATTAAACCATTCAAGTCCCTGATAGTCTGCATCGCGAGGCACTGCCAACGATATTCGGCACGCTCCGAAGCCAAGACGCATTGCCACATCCACTTCTTCGCCTTTTTCTGCTACTTCGTTGAGACCTACTATGCCTATGTCGGCTACGCCCATCGACACTGCCTGGGGTATATCATCATCGCGCAGATATAACACATCCATCGGGAAGCCCTTTGCTCGTGCTATCAGTTTACGGTTACTCCCGCTCGTGCTTATTCCTGCATCTGACAAAAGTGACATACACTCTTCATTCAGACGTCCCTTCGATTGTATTGCAATTCTTAGCATATTTTCCTCTTTTACCTTATTTGTTTCAATTTATAATTATCTTGCAAAATTAAACAAATATTTTTTATTTTCTATCATTTTTATACTAAAATCTGCAATCCAATGCTTTATTCCTTCCCAAACTCCCAAAATATCCCCTATTTGCTCGCTTTACCACAAGCTTTCATAATCAGTTCCTTTAAACTGACCTTCAAAATCAAATTTCGACGGGTCTGCTGACAGTATTATCTCTACCAAAGACTTCAGCACACTTGATTTTGAGCCGTTTATTCGCGCCTCAAGCGATAATTTATCATCATATAGATATGCTTTCACTGTAAAACCATACGGTATTTTCATCGCCCTCACAAGCTGGCTGTCATAAGGCACATCTGCTGACACTATCGCATAGCATTCCGCAAATTTTTCTGCATAGACGCCTGATGTTGGCACATTCAGCGGTACGTTGGAGGCTACAATTGTCGTGTCGTATTGATTATAGAACACCTTGCCCGTGCCATACTCTATACACTGCTGACCTGTCTCATCATCGGTAATCACATTCACTCCGTATGCCAACGATGCCAAGTCTATCAGCGACGATATTCGAGACACACTTTCCTCTGACAGCTGCACCGCTCCGGTTATGTCCCACGACGACAGTGGGTCGTTAAACAGACAGCTACTGTCTGTCGTTGGGGTAACTGAAATTGCCACTGTGCCCATTATACCGCCTATAAATTGCAATACTTGCAACTCTGTCGGGTCTACCGCGCCGAAATCTCTTAATAAATCTACCCACGCTTTCAGTTCCTTTATGTTTCCTATCGCCACGAGCCCCTGCGCATTGTCTGGTATATATTTCGCTATCTCCGGGTCTATTCGTTCCATTATTCTGCTCATCGAGTATTTTTTACCCGAGCGGTTCATTTGCTGAAATTCTGCCTCTATAAGGTTATCTGTCAGCGTGACGTTTCCACAAAGATAGTCTATTGGATTTCTATTCACATCCTTTGCAAATGCCTCAGGCATTTTTACACAATACGTTATTGTCGCTTCATCGCAAAGTATATCATATACCGCCCCATTTGTTGTATAGTTCGAAACCTCTGCCGACTCCACAGCCGATTTTACTACATCTACATCCTGTGCAAACCATCCCTGATTGCCGTCTGTCACGATAATTCCTCCGTTTTTCTGTTTATACACTGTATAGCCATCTTGCCGTGTAGTGCTTTTGGATGATGCCGTTAATGATATATTAAACAGCTCCGGGTTCTGTAGCTCAAACGTGCATATTGGATTGCCAAAACCATCCACAAAAAACACTATCCTGTCTGTCTTAACCATATTGGCGATTGCGATAAACTGCTTGACTTTAAATTTCTGCCGACCGTCAAGTTTTTCTACAAGTTTCTCAAGTTCCGGTGATAGGGTCACTACACCATCCACTACCTTACACCCGGCATTCTT
>JBJECS010000167.1:9906-12976 GCA_051871335.1 Muribaculaceae bacterium
TCCACTCTCTGCTGCTCGCATCAGACGGCATTCGCCAGTCGCCTCGGGGTGACAGACACACACTCCCCACCTTCGGACCATCCGGCATACATGAACGCTTAAACTGCTGATTAAAGAAACGGCGGAAAAACGTCTTTAGCCAATGCTCAATCACATCTTCGTCATAACGCCCCTCAAACGCCTTCTGTGCAAGTGACAATATCTGCTGCGGACTCCTGCCAAAGCGCAGTGTATGATACAAGAAGAAATCGTGGAGCTCATACGGACCTACAAGGTCCTCTGTCTTTTGCTTTATTGTGCCGTCGCTATTCGCAGGTATCAATTCCGGGCTGATTGGAGTATCTACTATATCATGCAGCGCCGCACCACACCGCTCGTCAAACCGTGTCTCAAACCACGCTACAAGATACTTTATCAGTGTCTTCGGTATTGATGCGTTTATGCCATACATCGACATATGGTCGCCATTATACGTTGCCCAGCCAAGGGCAAGCTCACTCATATCGCCCGTGCCAAGCACCATGCCGCCAACCTGATTCGCTATATCCATTAGCAGGTAGGTCCGCTGTCGTGCCTGGGCATTCTCATACGTCACATCATGATTTTCCGGGTCATGACCTATATCTGAAAAATGCTGATTTACCGCCGGCACTATCGAAATCTCTCGCATCGTTATCCCAAGCGACTCCATCAGCGTCACTGCATTGTCATGTGTCCTGCCGGTTGTGCCGAAGCCCGGCATCGTAACTCCTACTATCCCCTTGCGGTCAAGACCAAGACGGTCAAACGTCGCAACTGCTACAAGTAGCGCAAGTGTGGAGTCAAGACCGCCGGAAATACCTATCACAAGGTGCTTGCAGCCCGTCGCTGTCAATCGTTTCGCAAGGCCTGTTGTCTGGATGCTGATTATTTCGCTGCATCGCTCATCTCGGTGTGCATCATCGCTCGGCACAAATGGCATCGCATCTACCGGATGGCGCAATTCTTCCACATACAGTCCGCCCATCAGCAAGTGCTGTACCTCATATTCTGTCTTTACATTGTTTGCTGCACAGTCCGCAAATGTCTTTCGGTGTATTCGGTCATGTCGCAGTGCATCGATATCTATATCTGCCACCACATACTGCTCACCCATGTTCCACCGCTCATTTTTCGCTATTATATACCCATTCTCCGCTATTATCGCCTTGCCGTCAAATACAAGGTCGGTCGACGACTCGCCAAAACCTGCGCTCGCATATACATAGCCGGCTACCGCACGCGCGCTCTGCATCGAAATCAGCTTCGTCAGATACTCATATTTCCCTATCACGTCATTAGATGCCGACAGGTTCAGCAGCACCTCTGCGCCGCCCATCGCCATCGATATCGACGGCGCCACTGGTGCCCATAAGTCTTCGCATATCTCTACTCCCACCTTCACTCCGCACATCTCAAAGAGCTGGCGGCACGAAATTGGTCCGCAAAGCTGTGCGGTTCCAAGGATATGGGCATAACCGTCAGTTATCCCATTGCCCGGTGTCCACCACCTCCGCTCATAAAACTCTCCATAATTCGGTAGATATGTCTTCGGCGTTATCAGTGCAACTCTGCCATGAAACAGTGTCACCGCACAGTTATACAGCGCGTCATTATATAATATAGGTGCACCCACCACCACCGCCATATCCATCTCCGCTGTCGCCTCGGCTATCGCCTCAAGCGCTGCTCCGGATTGCCTTAACAGGTGATTACTGAAAAACAGGTCGCCACATGTATATCCTGTCGTACTCAGTTCCGGAAAAACCGCAACGCTCGCTCCCTCCGACGCCGCTTTTCCTGCCAGTCGGATTATGCTTTGAGCATTCTTCACACAGTCACTGATTACTACCTCTGGTACACACGCGCTTACCCTGAAATATCCCGTAAATACCGTTTCTTTCATCGCTTTTTTTCTTTGAAAATGTTAATTTTGCCACAAAGTTACTAATTTTTGGCAGATTGATGTTAAAATATTTGTATATTTTCAGATTTTTTCGTTACTTTGCAGTCCGTTTTGCGGAGTATGCAGAAAAAGCGGCTAAAATTGATGCGTTTGGCCGCGATATGAGGCTGTTATATTCCCGCATTACTTTGTGTGAATAAATAATAATAAAAAAATAACTTATATTAGCCATGTCAAAGATTTGTCAAATTACAGGCAAGAAGGCGATTACTGGTAACAACGTATCGCACTCTAAGCGTCGCACTAAACGCCGCTTCAATGTCAATCTTTTCAACAAAAAGTTCTACTGGGTTGAACAAGATGCTTGGATTACTTTAACTATTTCTGCTCAGGGTCTTCGTACTATCAACAAGATGGGACTCGACGCAGCTATCAAGCTCGCAGCAGGTAAGGGATATTTAACTGAAATCAAATATTTAGAATACTAATAAGATGGCAAAGAAAGCAAAAGGTAACCGTGTACAGGTTATCCTTGAATGTACTGAACATAAGGCTAGCGGTATGCCCGGTACTTCTCGTTATATCACTACTAAAAACCGCAAAAATACTACTGAGCGTTTGGAACTCAAAAAATACAACCCAATCCTCAAGAGAGTTACTGTTCATAAAGAAATCAAATAATAATTTTTTTTAGATATGGCAAAGAAAACCGTTGCATCACTCCAAAAAGGTGAAGGTCGTACTTTCAGCAAAGTTATCGTTATGGTTAAGTCTCCTAAAACTGGAGCTTACGTTTTCGATGAAAAAATGGTCCCTAACGACGCTGTTAAAGACGCTCTTAAATAATACTTCTTATCGACATTATTTTTTATAGTACTATAATGCCGCGCCCCGCAGTCTCCTGCGGGGCGCGCGTGTTTACAACCATATTTTCTTCCTACTTAAAAACCGAATAATCACTCACATCAAGTCCTATCTCGGTCGCCACAAATAGCCCTATCGCTCGGGTCATCACCATATCGTCATGATTGCCCTCCGATGCACTATAGCTCAACCCATTCTGCTCATATACCGCCAACTCATCACAGGCCTCCTGTTTTCGTCACTTTTTTGGCGTGAAATTTTTTATACGCTGAAAATCAGCGC
>JBJECS010000168.1:0-2421 GCA_051871335.1 Muribaculaceae bacterium
TGCCAGCCCTAATTTTTCATCTGCCTGCAAAAAAGTTTAGCGGACAGTAATAATAGATAATAGAGAATAGTGATGGATTTAAGAAAAATTAAGATAGGTGGGCAAGAATATGGCACAGGGGGAGTTGTAATTTTGCGGAAAGTTATCGAATAGATAGGAGGGTTGGTGGAAATCAGTGGGTTAGTGATTGAAATTGAGGGGTTGCGGAGGGTTGCCTCCATTGACGAAGGTGTTAATGACTTTGTGTTGGATTTCGAATCCGGCGTAAGGAGTCCAGGCGCAAAGGCTGAGGACATCGGAGTCAGAAATGGTGTGAGTCTCACGTCTAACGATTGCAATATCAGCATGATAGCCAATACGCAGAAAACCACGACGGTCTATTCCGAAAATAGAAGCGGGATTGTGGCACATAAGCTCCACGACACGCTCAATAGTGAGGTGAGGATGAGAAAGAGTCAAGTCCATCATTAACGGCAGAGAAAATTGGATGCCAGGCATGCCCGAAGCGGCAGAGAAGAGGTTACCCTCTTTGTCAGCGAGCAAGTGAGGTGCATGGTCAGTAGCAATGGTGTCGATTTTGCCGGTGATAAGCGCATTAAGGAGTGCATTTCGGTCAGTTTCTCCCTTTATGGCAGGGTTGCACTTAATTCTGGCGCCGAGCCTTTTGAAATATTTATCATGAAAATAGAGATAATGCGGACAAGTCTCTGCAGTGATGCGTTTTTCGGAAAATTTGGCATTGTCGAGGAGGTTTAACTCGTCGGCAGTGGAGATGTGGAGAATGTGAAGACGGGAGCCATATTTTTTGGCGAGCTTGACGGCCTTATCAGCGCAGGAGAAGCACGCCTGCCGACTACGGAGCTCAGGATGCAGGGCGACGGGAAGGTCATCGGTGCCGAATTTGGCGATAAGAGCAGCCTTGTTGGCGTCAATGATAGCCTGGTCCTCGGCATGAACTGCGATGATATGGTCTTTGCAACGGCAGAAAAGGTTGTCAAGCATACGGTCGCTATCAACGAGCATATTTCCGGTGGAAGCCCCCATGAAAAGTTTAATTCCGGGGATTTGCGAGTAGTCGGCGTCAAGAAGGGTGTCGATATTAGAGTTAGTGGCACCGAGGAAGAAAGCGTAGTTAGCGGCACTTGCCGAAGCGGCATGTTCCATTTTCTTTTGCCAGGCGTTGATAGAGACAGTAGGCGGTGCGGTGTTAGGCATGTCGATGAAAGAAGTGACTCCGCCGGCAATGGCGGCACGGCTTTCTGAAGCGATGTTGCCCTTAGGGCTTGCGGCATCGCCACCGTCCCGGAAATGGACATGAGTGTCGATGACACCGGGGATGACAAAGCAACCTGTGGCATCGAAGCATTTAGAATTTTCGAGAAGGTGTTTTGGGACAGGCATCTGCCCGATATCGGTGATAAATCCGTCGGCAAAAGCGAGGTATCCGATAAACCGGCGCCCCTCGTTGACAATAGTGCCGCTGTGGATTAGAAACTTACTCATAATTGTAATGTTATACCATAAAACGTGACTCTCCGAGCCACGATATATGGCGTTTGTTGTGACCAGGCGTCGTCGCTACGCTCCTTGCCTGGTCTTTCGCATAACATCAGGCTCTCCGAGCCTGAATATAATTGAGCTGTAGATAAAACTATCAAAGAGATTGTTTTTGCGGGTATTTTCTGAACCAGCTGTTTACTTTGAGCCTGATAACACCGAAGACGGCTTCGCTGAAGATGCCGCCGCTCATTTTGCTTGTACCGAGGACACGGTTAACGAAGATGATAGGGACTTCCTGAATTTTGAAGCCGCACTTGTAAGCGGTGAATTTCATTTCAATCTGGAAAGCGTAACCCTTAAATCGGATTTTGTCGAGTTCCATAGTTTCGAGCACCTGTCGCCGATAGCATACGAATCCGGCGGTGGTGTCGTGAACGGGTAGCCCGGTGACACAGCGGACGTATTTAGAGGCGTAGTATGACATAAGGACACGTCCCATAGGCCAGTTTACGACGTTGACTCCGGTGACATATCTTGAGCCAATAGCGAGGTCGGCGCCATCGTCGTGGCAAGCCTTGTAAAGCTTGAGTAGGTCGTCGGGGTTGTGAGAGAAGTCGGCGTCCATCTCGAAGATGAAATCGTAACCGTTATCGATGGCATACTTAAACCCGGTGATGTAAGCGGTACCGAGTCCGAGTTTGCCGGCACGCTCAATGATGAAAACGCGGTCAGGGTATTGTGCGATTTTGTCCTTAACGATAGCAGCAGTTCCGTCAGGGGAGTTGTCGTCGATAACGAGGATGTTGAAATCATGAGGAAGAGCGATAACGGCGTCGATTATAGCTGACGCGTTCTCTTTCTCATTGTACATAGGGATAATAACAAGGCTGTCGCTCATATAGTCAAAATATTTGTCGCAAA
>JBJECS010000169.1:0-12623 GCA_051871335.1 Muribaculaceae bacterium
TTTGATTTTTCTTATACACCGGGCGTAAAAATTTATCTTTTTTATGTACCTTTGCGGTGTATGCGTGAATACACAAACATATCAACGTATATGATAACTAATTGATAACTAATTTAGAGATGACACCTACATGAATAAAATTAGAAAAATAGTTGCCAGTGCTTTTGTGATGTTCTGCGAGGCGTTTTTGTCGGTAATGGCGCAGGATGATTATTACGATATGGCGATAGATGGCTATGTCAGAAATCCAATAGAGACGAAAGTAGGCGTTGTTGCCACAAATAGCTGTTATTCGGAGATTTTTGTGGTGAAAAATGGCGTTAAGAAAACTGTTTATACCGGTCTTAATTGTGGAATTTATACAAACATTGACAAAAGCAATAATTTACTGGGCTTTAAGAGCTTTGATGACGAGAGAAGGCAGTCTCCGGCGTTGTTAAATTTGGAGACGGGAGAGGTGACTTTGCTTGAGGGGTACACCAAGCAGTGTGGTCAGGTGTCATTTTCTGATGATGGAAAAATTGCCTACACTATTGGCAATGTTTTGGTGGTGCGCGAGGGAGAAATCCGACAAGAATATCCGCTTGGGGAGTATGTGAATATTGCGAATATCTCGCCGGACGGTAGCAAGGTGGCGTACTCTAATATACATGGTGAAACGACTGTGCTGACTCTCGCAACAGGCAGTAGCCAGAGAATTGAATTGAGCGGGAGCGCGGCATACAATGCGGTGTGGTCGCCGGATAACGGCAAAATAGCGTTTGAAAAGGTGGATGAAACACTTGATATTTATTGCCTTGATAATCAGCGTGTATATAGCATTGGAAGGGCGGCGTCTGTGAAGTGGGCAGACGGCGAAAGCGTGGTTTGCACGAGGAATGAGGGCGCGGGAAAAATGACGCGAAAAAGAAGTGCGTCGGTTGTGAAGATGCGCTTTGACGGCAGTGAAAAGAAGATGCTCGTGGCAGCTACTGAGGACATGCCAACTGATGTTTCAGTGTCTGAAAATGGTGATGTGCTGGTTTCTTATGCGAGGGGAGAGCGTAGGGGCGTGAGAAGGATTTCTAATCGTGTAAATATATCGGAAACAGAACTTTATAAGATTGAAGAAGATGAGATTTTTGGTAAACCGTATGTGATGAGTAATGGCAAGATGTCTGAACAATCGGGAGAAATATATGTACAAAAGCCTCGTTTTAGGGCGGTTGGAGGGAATGAAATACCTTATATGAACCAGTATTATGACTGTGTTCCTGACTATAATGACTGTACGTCGTATGGGGCAGTCTGTTGCGCTTCAACATCCGCATGTATGAATCTGGCATATTATGGTCTTCTTGAACCATATGCATTGACGTCGAGATATACGGGGGCGACGGTTTATTATTCGTATTACATAGGGCGAGATTATACTTCGCCAAATACGGGGTATACATTCAGCCTCAGAGTGGAAGACAATGGGTGCTATAATATCGGTGGCGCGCATGGGTATATGTGGTATAATGATGCGGGGCCGGTGGAGAAATTACCGAGTTTTTATACTAATAATGGTATGTCAAACTCTTATACGTCAAGCAGTTATGCTACATTTCAGTCTGAGACGTCAGCCGGTCGTCCATATACTATCTGCCTGAAAAACAGCACAAACGGACATGTTGTACTGGGATTTCGTTCAGATGCGGTATCAGATGACAATGGCAATATAACAGAGGGATATGTTGGGTCGTTTGTGTGTCATGATCCGTATGGCGACTATAATTACACATATTACGACGAGACGTCGGCGCGCAGTATGTATTGGGGTAATCATTCTACATACGACTGGGTGGGGTATAACAATGGCTATGCTAATATCAATGAATTTTATTGGGGCGTAGTAGCCATACCACCGGCAGACACGTCGTCGCTGACAGTGTCACATTCAGCGATAAGTATGAGCACATATCGGGGCAGTGATTCGTCGGTTTATTTTACCGTTACCGGCAAAAAGCTGTCAAATGCAATAACTATCTCAAATTCAAATACTACTGCATTTACTGTAACCCCATCTACTATTGCGGCTGAAGGCGGCAACGTGTGGGTGACGCTAAATGGAAATTTGTCAGCCGGGACATATTACGCAACGCTGACAGTGTCTTCGGGGTCGAAATCAGAAACGGTAAATGTGGCGGGTGTGGTAAAGGATGTGCCTCTTAACATGACCGAGGTGTGGAACAACTCGGATGCAGCCGGGACGCGAGAGAGAAATGGGTGGGACGCGGGGAGCGTCAGAAATTTCTGCTATGCAGACGGCAAGCTTTATTGTGTGTATAATCACGAAAAAATCAAGATTATAAAGGCTCAGACGGGCGATGATTGCGGCGAGATGAGTATAACAGACGACGTAAAAGGTGGTACTTTCCGATTCTGCGACGTGAAATATATAGATGGTCATTTTGTGGCGTGCAACCTTGCATTGGCGAGCAAGGGGGAGGAGTTTCGCGTGTATGCATGGGAAAGCGACGAGGACTTCCCGACGGTGCTCTACACTACGACTGACTATAAAGGGGCGACACGTATCGGAGACTGCATGGAGGTATCCGGGACGTGGGATGACCTTGTATTGACTTTCGCCAATGACAATGGCTCACAGACAATAATTACAGACTACAAGAAAGACAGTTCAGGCAACTGGAGTGTGAGTACGCGAAATCTTACTACAGATGGGAGTACTTATTTCCCAATAGGAAACTGTGCTCGAGCGCATCCATATCCCGGAGGATATTGGGTTGACGGGTCAGCTCAATATTCAGGCTGGGCGTATATAGACAGCACAACGGGAAATGCGGTGAACTCGTATGTCTACAATACAGGCATGGTGTGGGGTTCAATCCACAGAGTGTTAATGTGGGGAAGTACAAAACACTGTGTAAACCTGGTGTTTGACGGAGTTGACGCAAGTACACCGACATCTGCCTATTATATGGGAGGCCGCGCAAGGCTTAGCATTGTAAATTCAGGAGACTATTCAGATGCGGATGTAGTGGGAGACTTTCCGAGTTCGGGTCTTAGTAGCGCGAACCAGAATGGCAATGCGACGGGAGACGTGGTTGTGAACACAGATAACACAACCTATGTGGAAATGTGGGTTTGCTCAACCAACCAGGGCATGGCGTATTACACGTTTGGAGAAGTTCCGACGATAAATCCGAGCTATGTTACCGGTGTAGACGGAGCTGAAACGAGCGATTATAGAATATACCTTGAAGACGGGCATGTGAAAGTGGCTGGAGAAGGCGTAAAAGATGTTAATATTTTTACAATTTCAGGAATAAAACTTAACTCATCAAACAAAATTCCGTCTAAAGGTGTTTACCTTGTGAGAGTGGTGACAGATAGCGGAAACGTGAGAGTTGCCAAGCTTGTGATAAAGTGAAAAATATATTCGTTAAAATTCATATCAAGTAGCGAATGTCGCTACGACCCCTACTATGGTAGTAAAATAATTGGTAAAATATAATTAGAAATCTTCATTAGGTAAAAAATTTTAGGGGTTGTGCGCCTCCCGAAGTGATTCGAGGGGCGCTTTTTTTGTGATTTAACTAAATTTTAACATTTTGGGATTAAACCATAGGCATTGTATCGAGTCAAATAGGCAAATAATAAAACAAACACTAAATAAAAAGCCATCACCGTGAGGTCAGGCTCGAGTTTCAAAATAATAATCGTAATAAACGATATAAAATCCGGAGGTGAGAAGGACTTCACGCCTCCGGATAATTTTTTTGTGTGGGTCACAACAAAAATGGGTTTTTAAACGTTATAAGAAATGGATAAAGTGTGAAAAAAGACAAAAAAGAAAAAAAAACGTTACAAAAGGCGAAAAAAGTGGTCGTAAAATTTTGTTTTTTGAAAATGTATAGATACTTTTGCATAAGCGTTTCGAGGTGTGCCGAGGAGCGTGAGACAAAAACAATAATTTAAAAACAAAAAACAGCCTTAAATGCTTACCAAAGCGACCAAAAAAGTAAGAAACAATAAATTTTAATAACTAACAAATAATTAATTAACAAACTTATCTAAGTAATTTCAATTATGGAAAAGCCTTCTCAAAACACTGCACTCGTTGCAGGTGGCAATGTTCGTGGTATCAAGAACGCATTCTTGGTAATCTGTGTTTGTTTTGTAATCGCAGTATGTTTATTCCTCTTCTTCTTCGGTGCACCAAGTCACTTTGAATTTGAAGGAGAATATGATGGCGCGTCAATGTGGTTTGCAGATGAAACACTTAAGTATCATCCAATTGACCTTGTAGGTACAATCTTCAAGGGCGGTGTAATCGTACCAGTACTTCAGACATTGTTCCTCACAGTAATCGTACTTTCAGTAGAGCGTGCCATTGCACTGTCAAGCGCAAAAGGTAAGGGCAACATCACGAAGTTCGTAAAGGACGTAAAAGCATGCCTCGTAAAGGGTGATATCGCAGCAGCTCAGGAACTGTGCAAGAAGCAGCAGGGTTCAGTAGCAGCAGTAGTATCAGCAGCACTTGTACGCTACAAAGAAATGGAAGAGAACACAGTTCTTTCAAAAGAGCAGAAAATCGCTAACCTCCAGAAGGAAGTAGAAGAAGCAACTGCAATGGAAATGCCATCACTCCAGCAGAACCTTCCAATCGTAGCAACACTGACAACACTTGGTACTCTCGTCGGTCTTCTCGGAACCGTAATCGGTATGATTAAGTCATTCCAGGCACTTTCAGCATCAGGAGCACCAGACTCAACAGAACTTTCAACAGGTATTTCAGAGGCACTTGTGAACACCGCATTCGGTATCGCAACAGGTGCATTCGCAGTTATTTCTTATAACTTCTACACTAACAAAATCGATAACCTCACATACGCTATCGACGAGATTGGCTACTCAATCGTACAAACATTTGCAGCTAATCACTAATCCGTATTTTTCCTTAGTTTAAATAAAAATAACCATTTAAAAAGGTAAAATATGGGCAAAGTAAAAATTAAAAGAAAGAGTACGCTCATCGACATGACCGCGATGAGTGACGTGACCGTTCTTTTGCTTACTTTCTTCATGTTGACCTCAACATTCCTTACAAAGGAGCCGGTAACAGTAATCACCCCGTCATCAGTATCAGAAATCAAGGTGCCTACGTCCAATGTTGCCTCCATCCTTGTAAGCCCTCAGGGCAAGGTTTTCATCTCAATCCTGGGAGAAGCAGACCTCGCAACATTTGATGAGTCATGGGGCTCAGAGAATGTACGCAAAGAAGCGCTTCAAGCAGCGGCAAAGCGCTATGAAGAGGTAACCGGCAAAAAGACGAATATCACTGCTATGGATTTGGAGAAATTCTCAAAAATCGGTACTTTCGGTGTTCCACTGTCAGTAATGCACGAGTTCCTTGCACTTGACCAGACGAAGCAGGATGAATTTGTGAGCGACATGACAAACCCGCAAGCCGGCATTCCGATGAGCGATATCGTATTCCAGAATGGCGACGGTCGCGAGGAAATAACCAATGAGTTCCAAATCTGGATGCGTGCCATCTACAATTCATCAAACGAAAATCTACGAGATGCGATGAAGAAGGGCGAGGGCATAGCAGTGAAGGCAGATGCGGTCACAAACTATAAGACAATCCACGGTGTGCTTGACAACTTGCAGACAATCAAGATGAACCGTTTCAGTGTAATGACTGCTCTTAAAACAGAAAATGATTAATCGTTATGGCACAAATAGAACAATCAGATAAAGGGGGCAAGAAAAAAGGCGCCCAGAAAAAGATGAGTATCCACGTGGACTTTACTCCGATGGTGGATATGAACATGCTTTTGATTACGTTCTTCATGCTGTGTACCACAATGATTAAGTCACAGACACTCAATATCTCGTTGCCATCAAACGAGAAGATAGAGAGTGAAGAGCAGCAGTCTAAAGCAAAGAACTCAGAAGCAATTACACTCATTCTGACCAGTGAGCGAGATGCAAAAGGAAACGTCAAGGAAGACGGTCAGGGCAAGATGAACATCATCTACTACTACGAGGGTAAGCCATTCGTAGAGGATAAAGACAAAGATGGTCTCATCGACCCATCACCAGACGGCTATGGCGTAATCCACGCAGAGCGTTTCGTAGGAAATGAAGGTGGTGTAGAGCAAGGAATCCGCAAAATCCTTCATAATAAAAACAAGGATGCACTTGCAAAAATCAATGAGCAGAAGAAACTTTGGCGTAACAAGGAGATATCAGACGAAGAATATCAGAAGCGCGCAAAGGAAATTCGTAATGACCCAACACTTGTGCGTCCTGTAGTTATTATCAAGGCAACCCCTGAGGCATCATGGGAAAGCGTGATAACCGCACTGGATGAAATGCAGATAAACCAGATTTCACGTTATCAGATAGATAACATCAACCAGGTAGACTCTGCAATGATTCTTGACTACATGGCAAAGAACCCAAAACACTAATGTGATGATTGACTATATTATTAACCTATTAAAATCGTAAGAAAATGGCACAAGATGTAGATCTTTCATCAAGAGAGTGGCGCGACCTGGTATTTGAAGGTAAGAATAAGGACTTCGGCGCTTACAAACTCCGTGAGCAGTCTGATGCCCGCCACAATAAATCAGTGTTATATACAATCATCGGTCTTATCGTAATCGCCCTTCTGGTGTGGGTATGGAGCTTATACAGTGATTTCCGCAGAGAGCAGAAAGAGGCAGAACTGAAGCTTCTTGCTGAGCAGATGGAAATGGCCGCCCTACAGGAAGAGGAGGAAGAACCTGAAGAAGAGGAAGAAGTGCAGCAGCGCGTAGAAGAGCAAAAGCCAGAAGTACTTCCTGAAGAAGTTCTTAATACAATGAAGGCAACAGAAATCGCCATCGCAGATGACGATGAAGTTGTAGAAGAGATTAAGTCTCAGGATGAAATCAAGGAAACTCAGACAGCGATAGGTAGCACAAACTTCGACAAGGGTACTGATGATATAAACGTAGTACGTGAATACAAGGACGAGGTAATCGTAGAAGAAAAGAAACCGGAACCTGAACAAGTATTCCAATCAGTAGAGCAAATGCCTCAGTTCCCAGGTGGAGAAGCAGAACTTATGAAGTATATAGCAGACCACCTTCGTTACCCAACTATGGCAGCCGAAAACAATATCCAAGGACGTGTAGTAGTACAATTCGTTGTAACTAAGACAGGTGCTATTGGTGAGGTAAAGGTAGTCCGTAGCCGTGACGTGGATTTGGACAAAGAAGCAGTACGCGTAGTAAAGTCACTGCCTAAGTTTATCCCAGGCCGTATGAATGGTCAGCCGGTAAACGTATGGTATACACTACCAATCAACTTCAAGCTTCAAGGCGTATAATCTAAGATAATCCTAATATAAAAAGCTCGACACGAAAAGTGCCGAGCTTTTTTTGTTGGCAGAGTCAATTTATGCAAAAAGGATGTAAAAAATAGGAAAGATTAGCGATAAAATTCGTAACTTTGCAGTATAAATCAGATAAATAAAGATTTAACCTTACATATACATCGATTATGAAACTTTTCGAGAAACTAACAGCAAAAGCCAAAGGCAATCGGCAGCGCATAGTATTACCTGAAGGCACAGAACCACGTACACTCACCGCAGCAGACCGCATTATCGGTGACGGAATAGCAGATATCACTCTAATAGGTGACCCTGCAGATATCCGCAGAATGGCAGCGGAAATGAAACTTGACAATATCCAGAACGCACATATCGTAGACCCGGCAGATGAAAAGGTCATCGACAAATACGCTCCGCTATTCTATGAGCTTCGTAAGAAAAAGGGCATTACAATGGAAGAGGCGCGCTTGACAACGGCAAATCCTCTTTACCTGGGTTGCCTAATGGTAAAATCAGGGGATGCAGACGGTCAGGTGGCCGGAGCGATGAACACGACGGGGAATGTGCTACGCGCAGCGTTCCAGGTGATAAAGACTCAACCCGGCATAGACGTAGTATCCGGTGCGTTTCTGATGCTTTTGCCGGAGGATAAGCATTTTGGAACAGATGGCATACTTGTTTTTGCCGACTGTGCAGTGGTGCCGGACCCAACGGCAGCAGAACTTGCACAGATAGCAGTGTCAGCGAGCCAGACAGCACGCGACATCGCAAGCATAGAGCCGCGCGTTGCAATCCTTAGTTTCTCAACCAAGGGCAGTGCAAAGCATGAACGCGTTACCAAGGTGATAGAAGCGACAAAAATCGCTCATGAAATGGCTCCTGAACTTATCCTTGACGGTGAATTGCAGGCAGACGCAGCAATTGTGCCAATCGTATGCAATACAAAGGCACCAAACTCACCGCTTAGCGGACGTGCAAATGTGCTTGTGTTCCCGTCGCTTGAGGTGGGTAACATTGCATACAAGCTTGTGCAGCGACTTGGCGGCGTAGAGGCAGTAGGTCCTATCCTCCAAGGTCTTGCAGCCCCTGTAAACGACCTGTCCCGCGGTTGTTTCCCTGAAGATATCTATAAGACTATCATCATGACTTGTAACCAGGCAATCGGACTAAAGGAAAATAAGTAATAACCCTAAATCGATTTCGTAAATAAAATGAAAATATTAGTATTAAACTGCGGCAGCAGCTCAGTAAAATATAAACTCATCGACACTGCAAATGGTAATACACTCGCAGAGGGCGGAGTAGAGAAAATCGGACTGGAAGATGGCTTTCTGAAATATAAAATGGCAGATGGCAGCAAGAAAATTGTAGAGCTTGGCAAGACAGACCACAAGGGTTCTGTAATGGCAATCCTAAACAATCTGACAGATGCCGAGGTGGGCTGCATAAAGAGTTATGACGAGATAGACGCAGTAGGTCACCGCCTTGTGCATGGTGGAGAGAAATTCAGCAAGAGCGTTAAGATAGACGACAGCGTGATTGCAATGGTGAAGGAGTGTTATCCTCTTGCACCGCTCCACAATCCTGCAAATATCACAGGTGTGGAGGCAATTCTCTCAATTTTGCCCAACGTGCCGCAGGTAGGTGTATTTGACACAGCGTTTCACCAGACAATGCCGGCGAAGAGCTATATGTATGCCCTTCCGTATAAGTATTACAAGGAAGATGGAGTACGTCGCTATGGATTTCATGGAACGAGTCACCGCTATGTATCGGCACGCGTGTGCGAAATCCTTGGTGTAGATGTTAAAGAGCAGAAAATCATCACTTGCCACGTAGGAAATGGTGGTTCTATCACAGCCATTGTAGGCGGCAAGAGCGTGGATACATCAATGGGCCTCACTCCGACAGAAGGACTAATGATGGGAACGCGCGTAGGTGACATAGACCCGGGAGCATTGACATATCTGATGAAAAAGCATAATCTCACGGCAGATGACCTACAGCGCATCATCAATAAAGAGAGCGGTGTTGCAGGCGTTTCTGAAATCTCATCAGATATGCGTGAGATAGAGGCGGCAGACAAGGCAGGAAACGAGCGCGCACAGCTTGTGCTGGCAATGTATGAGCAGCGTATAACAAAATATATTGGTGCATACGCCGCAGAGATGGGAGGCGTTGACATCATCGTATTTACGGGTGGAGTTGGAGAGAACCAGACAGGTCTGCGCGGAAATGTATGCCGTCCTCTTAAATTCATGGGCGTAGAACTCAACGAGGAACTTAATGCCGTAACACGAGGGACAGAGACGGTGATTTCCACACCGGAATCAAAGGTTAAAGTCGTTGTAGTTCCTACCGACGAGGAGCTGATGATAGCAAGAGATACAGAGGCAATCGTATCAGGCAAAGAACTGTAATAAAGGCTTTTATGGGAAAGAATAAGCTGAAAAAATTTAAGGAAATGGAGACGCTGGAAGGCGTTTACCAGTATCCGTTTAAGGTGATGAGCGATGATGTATGCCCATTGCGCGGCAAGTGGCGCGAAGAGGTATTTCATAATGAAAATCCAATCGTGCTGGAGCTTGGGTGCGGAAAAGGGGAGTACACCATAGGTCTTGCGCAGCGCTTTCCCGGAAAAAACTTTATAGGAATAGACATAAAGGGCGCGAGAATGTGGACAGGCGCGAAGCAGCGGTGTGAGCTTGGGCTGACGAATGCGGCATTCCTAAGGACAAACATAGAGCTACTTGACCGCTTTTTTCTTGCGGGAGAGGTAGACGAGATATGGATTACGTTTCCGGACCCACAGATGAAGCGAGTGCGCAAACGCCTTACAGCCACAAATTTTATGCACCTATATTCCAAAATCCTACGTCCTGATGGAATCATTCACCTGAAGACGGACAGCCCGTTTTTGTATACCTATACTCACATAATGGCAGAGCATAATGGGCTTAAAACCATAGCGGACACTACAGACCTATATGGAAATCCTGATGTAGTGGGTGAACGAGATATATTGAATATCAAGACATTTTATGAGCAGCAGTGGCTAAGCCGCGGTCTGACAATAAAGTATATTGCATTTCCACTCCCTCAGCCACTTGAGCTGGCTGAGCCGGAGGTGGAAATAGAGCCGGATACATATCGCAGTTTTTCGCGCGGGGAATTGCAGTGTCCGGAGCTATGTAATCCTAAGGTGACGTATAAAAATGTGTAAATGCGCTTACGTTCCCAAAAAGATGTGAGCGACATAATGTATAATGCGCAAAATGCGTAAATAAAAAAGAAAATAATGCAGCAACCGTTATACCCCAAACTAATCCTTGACGCACTGTCAAATGTGCGCTATCCCGGCACAGGCAAGAATATAGTAGAGTCCGGCATGGTGGAAGATGATATTCGCATAGAGGGAAACAAGGTGTCATTCTCTCTGATATTTCCTCGTGCGACCGACCCGTTTATAAAGTCGCTTGTAAAGGCGGCAGAAGCGGCAATCAACACTTATATTTCGCCTGAGGTAGAAATAAAAGGTAATATCAACGTAAAATATCATCATGAGGAACCGGCACCCGAGCGTCCGCTGAAAGGTGTGAAGAATATAATAGGCATATCGTCGGGCAAGGGAGGAGTAGGAAAGTCTACAGTTGCGAGCAACCTTGCAGTAGCACTTGCGCGTGAGGGATACCGGGTAGGTCTCCTTGATGCGGATATATTTGGTCCGTCAGTGCCGAAAATGTTTGGTGTAGAGGGCGCAGAACTGTATATCCATGAAGTGAACGGCAAAAACCTGATAATACCACATGAGCGATATGGTGTAAAGATGCTGTCAATCGGATTTCTGGTAAATCCTGATTCGGCACAGGTATGGCGTGGCGGGATGGCATCTCGTGCGCTCACGCAGCTAATCACGGAGGGAGACTGGGGCGAGTTGGACTATTTTCTGATAGACATGCCTCCGGGGACGAGCGATATACACCTGACGCTTGTACAGACACTTGGCATAACGGGTGTGGTGGTAGTATCAACTCCTCAGCAGGTGGCTCTGGCAGATGCTCGTCGTGGCATAGCAATGTTTAATGATGAGCGCATAAATGTGCCAATACTCGGACTTGTTGAGAATATGGCATGGTTTACGCCGGAAAAGCACCCAGATGAGAAATATTACATTTTCGGCAAAGAAGGGGCTGTTAAACTGGCAGAAGAGCAGGGTGTAAGAGTGCTTGGTCAGATACCGGTGGTGATGTCGATATGCGAAGGCGGTGACGGTGGCGCACCGGTAGCACTTGGCGACACAATGACAGCGCAGGCGTTTATCCATGTGGCACACGAGCTGATAGACGCGGTGGAAGAGCGTAATGCAAATAAGGCACCAACACAGGTAGTAAACGTAAAACATTGATATAATATGAAAACAATCCTCATTCTGAACGGACCAAATCTCAATCTCCTTGGCACTCGCGAGCCGGAAATCTATGGCAGTACAACGATGGAAGATGTCATTGCCGACCTGCGAGAGCGCTTTGACGGGATTGAAATAGAATATTTCCAGAGTAACCACGAGGGCGACCTGATAGACAAAATCCATGAAGTGGGTTTTGACCGTCAATATATCGGGATAGCATTTAATGCCGGTGCATACACTCATACATCGCTTGCCATAGCGGATGCAATTTCAGCGGTGAAAGTGCCAGTAGTAGAGGTACATATCTCTAATGTGCATGCGCGGGAGTCAATCCGCCATACATCGCTAATATCTGCGGTATGCTGTGGCGTGATAGCAGGTTTTGGAGTGGACAGCTATCGCCTTGCAGTGGAAGCAATTATGAACTTTTAGTATGTTTGACGAAAGGATAGAGGATTACATACTCTCGCATATCTCAGCGGAACCGGATGCACTGAAGCAACTGGACCGCGAGACGCATCTACATTTCCTTTACTCCAGAATGTGTTCGGGACATTTGCAAGGACGTATCCTGAAGATGCTTACGACAATGGTTCAGCCGAATAGGATACTTGAACTTGGCACATTTACGGGATATTCAGCACTGTGTTTTGCGGAGGGGATGCCGGATGATGCGCATCTTCATACTGTAGAGGTTGAGGATGAGCTTGAGGAGCATCTGACAAACCTATTTTCATCAAGTGCTTATGCTGACAGAATACACTTGCACATAGGAGATGCAATGGAGGTGATAAAATCGCTTGATGAGGAGTTTGACATGGTGTTTATTGATGCAGA
>JBJECS010000170.1:0-2376 GCA_051871335.1 Muribaculaceae bacterium
CAGCATCCTCCTTCTCCCCCACAGGAAGAGTATCAGCAGCAAAAATGCCACTGCAAGCCCTGTGCCTACCGCAATGTTCTCACCAAGACCGAAGCCCTCGGGCGACGGTGCAAACAGCAGGTAAGAAACGCTCACTGTGGTCATAAACATTGCCGGGACAAGGGAGATAATCCACCATTTACGCTTGCGCGCGAGATACACGGTCACCGCCCACAGCGTAAACACCGCCAGCGTCTGGTTGCTCCATGCAAAATACCTCCACAGCACCTGGAAGTCTAATTGCATCACAAGATATGTCACAGCGAATATCGGAAGGGAAACGAGGAGTCGCTTTAATATTTTTGCTTGTTTTATTTTGAGGAAGTCGGCGGCAATCAGTCGTGCACTGCGCAGTGCGGTGTCGCCGGTGGTGATAGGCGCCACAACCACGCCCATGATTGCGAGCAGTCCGCCAAACGTTCCCAGCCAGCTAAACGACAGCTCTGTCACCAGCTTTCCGGCGGTCTTGTCTGCCATATATGCCGATAGCTCTTCATAGCCTCCTGTAAATGCTATCGCTGATGCAGCCCAGATGAGTGCCACAAATCCCTCTGCTATCATTGCGCCGTAAAACACCGGGCGAGCCAGTCGTTCATTCTTTATGCAACGCGCCATCATCGGCGACTGTGTGGCATGGAAACCGGATATCGCACCACACGCTATTGACACAAACATCATCGGGAATATTGGGTGCGTCGCCACTTTATCTGCCGGATAGCGGTTGCCGAGACCTTCGCTGAGTGTAGCAGGGATGGTGACGTCGCCGAATATCATCACGCACATCAGCCCAACTGCCATAAAGAGCAATGCAAAGCCGAAGATGGGATAGAAATTGCCTATCAGCTTGTCTATCGGCAGGAGGGTGGCAAGGATATAATAGACAAAGATTAGCAATATCCAGAATTGCTTATCCATCCATTCAGGAGTCATGCCTGAAATGATATCCGCAGGTGTTACCACAAACACCACGCCCACCATTATCAGCAGCACAATAGAGAACACTCTCATCACCTGCTTTATGCCTGTCCCAAGCTCTTTACCCACGATTTCAGGCAGTGACACACCGCCCTCTCGGATTGAAATCATGGCTGAGAAATAGTCATGCACGCCACCGGCTAAGATTGTGCCGAACACTATCCACAGAAATGCCGCCGGACCAAACATAACGCCCATTATCGCCCCGAATATTGGTCCAAGCCCGGCTATGTTCAGAAACTGGATTAAAAACACTTTCCATGTGGGCATCGGAGTGTAGTCCACATCATCGCGCATGGAAATTGCCGGCGTTGGTCGCTCCGGCTCTATTCCAAAGATTTTTTCTGATAGTTTTCCGTAAATGATATACCCTGCTATGAGGATTGCTACTGATATTAGAAATAGTGACATTGATGTTATGTTAATTTGCGCGTGTTTCCATTGTTATCACGCCGTTTTTGGTCTTTTTTAGTTCACTTTGCATCTTGGCTATGCGCTCTTCCCACGCCTGTATTTCACGGGCAAGTGTTGTCTCGCCATCGGCATATCTTAGGCGCAAGGCTGCGAGTTTTTCCTTTGCCTGAGCCACTGCGCGGCTGCTGCTCAGGTATTGTGCCATCTCTATTCTCGCCTCATTGCTCTTAAAGTCTTCAAGACTTGTATATACGCCCACCCCCGGGATATTAAGCATAAATTCTTCCGCTTTTTTCTCCCGTTTTTTTGGCTTGATGGCAGCAATTTTTGCCAAAATCTCTGCATAGTCTTCACCTTCCTGCCATGTATCGCGATAGCTGTCTATTTTGGCTTTTGACGCAAGGGTTGGGTCGTCTATGTCATAGTTTATGCGCATATCGGTGGGGATAAACACGTAGATTGTCACCATGCCAGGTAGCTTGTTGCGGTCTGTTGCCCACCACCCTACTCCGGTGCTTTCGTCAATCGCCAGCATATAGTCGTTATATGGCGAATTATATGGCATACCCACATTTTGTGGAGTCAGGTATTCAGTGCCGTTTCGGCGTGAAATGAAGATGTCGTAGCCTCCAAGCGAATTTTCTCCATTTGAGGCAAAATACAGTGTTATGCCGTCTTGCAGAAGATATGGGAAGTTTGCATCGCCGCCTTGACCGAGGTCACCGTTTAGTGGCTTTGGTGTCTCCCATTCTCCGCCATACAGCTGTGATGTGGTGACAAGGTGATACGTCTGTGTTGTATCTGGCGCCGCCCATATAAGGCTTGAGCCTGACTCTGATGCATAAACAGCTGTCGGATAAGCTCTTTCTACATCATCAGGCAACACTTCGGCAGGTAGCAAAGCTCCTCACTCCGGCGACAGGCGATAGGCTGAAAGGAAATTGTCCG
>JBJECS010000171.1:0-12557 GCA_051871335.1 Muribaculaceae bacterium
ATTCACCTTGCGCATCATCTGGCGAACGATTACCTCAAAGTGCTTATCGTTGATTTTTACACCCTGCATACGGTAAACGTCCTGTACCTCGTTTACTATATACTCCTGAACTGCTGTTGGACCCATGATATTCAAGATATCAGCAGGTGTGATTGCTCCATCAGACAGAGGTGTACCGGCACGTACATAGTCGCTTTCTTGTACCAGGATTTGCTTTGACAGTGGGATAAGGTATTTCTTTTCCTCGCCAAGCTTTGATACTACAGAGATTTCGCGGTTTCCACGCTTTACCTTGCCAAATTTTACCTCGCCGTCAATTTCTGACACAATAGCAGGATTTGACGGGTTGCGAGCCTCAAACAACTCAGTTACTCGTGGAAGACCACCGGTGATGTCACCGGCACCGCCGGCTGCTCTTGGTATCTTAACAATACTTTCACCAACCTTCACTTCCGCATCCTCATCAAGCAGCACATGTGCGCCTACAGGGAGTGCGTAAGTCTTGAGAATATTGCCTTCTGCATCAACGATGTTTGCTTCAGGCACCTTCGCACGGTCGCGTGACTCTATCACAATCTTATCCTGCAGACCTGACTGCTCGTCGTATTCTACACGGTAAGTGACATTCTCAATAAAGTTGTTAAACTTGATGTGACCACTTACCTCATTGATAATTACGGCGTTAAACGGGTCCCATTCGCAGATTACGTCGTCTTTCTTCACCTGGTCTCCATTGCTGAAGAACAGTTTAGAACCATATGGGATATTTGCGTTGGTAAGCATCATCTTGGTATTCGGGTCGATTATGCGTAATTCAGCAAGACGACCTACTACTACCTCTACTTTGCGTCCCTTAGCATCTACTTCATCTGTCTCTACTGTACGGAGCTCGTCAATCTCAAGGATACCTTCATAGCGTGATTTTACACTGTTGATTGCAGCAAGGTTTGATGCAACACCACCGACGTGGAACGTACGAAGTGTAAGCTGAGTACCAGGCTCACCGATTGACTGCGCTGCAATCACACCTACCGCCTCACCCATCTGTACAAGACGGTTTGTTGCAAGGTTGCGTCCATAGCACTTAGCACATACTCCCTTCTTTGACTCGCAAGTGAGCACTGAACGGATTTCCACAGACTCGATTGGAGACGCATCTATGCGGTCTGCTGCCGCATCGTTGATTTCCTCTCCGGCCTTCACAATGATTTCGCCTGTGCTCGGGTCTACGATATCATGTACTGATACACGACCAAGAATACGCTCGCCAAGTGATGCCACAACTTCATCATTGTTCTTGATTTCTGTACATACAAGACCGCGCAGAGTGCCACAGTCTTCTTCGTGAATGATGACATCGTGTGCAACGTCTACAAGACGACGGGTCAGATAACCTGCGTCTGCTGTCTTCAACGCTGTATCGGCAAGACCCTTACGTGCACCGTGTGTTGAGATAAAGTACTCAAGCACTGACAGACCTTCCTTGAAGTTCGCCAAAATCGGGTTTTCAATAATCTGACCTCCCTCTGCTCCGGCTTTCTGAGGCTTAGCCATAAGACCACGCATACCTGCCAGCTGACGAATCTGGTCCTTACTACCACGAGCTCCTGAATCAAGCATCATGAAGACTGAGTTGAAGCCCTGATTTGCTTCTGTCATCTGCTTCATCAAGATACTTGTGAGCTTCGTGTTCACATGAGTCCATATATCGATAATCTGGTTATAACGCTCGTTGTTTGTAATGAAACCCATTGAATAGTTATTCATCACCTCTTCTACTGCGTCGTAACCCTCTTTTACGATGGCTGCCTTTTCTTCCGGAATAATCACATCACCAAGGTTGAACGACAGACCGCCTCGGAATGCCATATAATAACCAAGGTTCTTGATATCATCAAGGAACTGTGCTGAACGTGGAATACCACACTTCTTGATTACTTTCGCAATGATATTTCGGAGTGATTTCTTTGAGAGAATTTCATTTACGTAGCCGATTTCCTTTGGCACATACTGGTTTACAAGAACACGACCAACTGATGTATTCTCCACCAAGTGTGTGATTGGGTTGCCGTCTGCATCTATATCTTCAACCACTACTGATACCGGAGCATGAAGTGTCACCTTGCCCTCGTTATATGCGATTTGAGCCTCTTCAGGCCCATAGAACTTCAGTCCTTCTCCCTTATCCCCCTTACGGAGCTTGGTGATATAGTAAAGACCAAGTACCATATCCTGTGAAGGCACGGTGATAGGAGCTCCGTTGGCAGGGTTCAAAATATTATGTGAACCAAGCATCAACATCTGAGCTTCAAGAACAGCCTCATTGCCCAGTGGCAAGTGAACCGCCATCTGGTCACCGTCGAAGTCCGCGTTGAATGCAGTACATGCAAGCGGGTGAAGCTGGATTGCCTTGCCTTCTATCATTTTTGGCTGGAATGCCTGAATACCAAGACGGTGAAGTGTCGGGGCACGGTTCAAGAGCACCGGGTGTCCCTTCATTACGTATTCAAGGATATCCCATACAACCGGTTCCTTGCGGTCTACAATCTTCTTCGCACTCTTTACAGTCTTCACTATGCCGCGCTCTATCAGCTTACGGATAATGAATGGCTTGTAAAGCTCTGCCGCCATATTCTTTGGCAGACCGCACTCGTGCATCTTCAGCTCAGGACCTACAACGATAACTGAACGTGCTGAATAATCCACACGTTTACCGAGAAGGTTCTGGCGGAAACGTCCCTGCTTACCCTTAAGGCTATCTGACAGAGACTTCAGCGGACGGTTTGCATCCGTCTTTACTGCTGACGATTTGCGTGAGTTATCCAGAAGTGAATCTACTGCCTCCTGAAGCATACGCTTCTCATTACGCAGAATTACGTCTGGAGCCTTGATTTCGATAAGGCGTTTCAGACGATTATTTCGTATGATTACACGACGATAGAGGTCGTTAAGGTCTGACGTCGCGAAACGTCCACCATCAAGTGGCACCAACGGACGCAACTCCGGAGGCGTTACAGGTATTGCCTGTAGTATCATCCACTCTGGACGGTTGCGCTGCTTTGATGCGCGGAATGATTCCACCACCTGAAGGCGCTTCAGAGCCTCTGTCTTACGCTGCTGAGAGCCATCAGTATTTGCCTGGTGACGGAGCTTGTAAGAAAGGTCGTCAAGGTCAAGGCGTACAAGCAAGTCATAGATTGCCTCCGCTCCCATCTTGGCGATAAACTTATTTGGGTCATCATTTTCCAGCTGCTGATTGCCTGCCGGCAGCTTGTCCAATGCGTCAAAATACTCGTCCTCCGTCAGAAGGTCAAGGTCCTTATATTCATCTGAAAGTGCTCCTGCCTGGATGATGACATATTTCTCGTAATATATTACGGCGTCGAGTTTCTTTGATGGTAAACCGAGAAGATAACCTATCTTGTTAGGTAAAGAGCGGAAATACCAGATGTGTGCAACAGGTACCACAAGCTTGATGTGGCCCATACGCTCGCGGCGTACCTTTTTCTCTGTCACTTCCACACCGCAGCGGTCACATACGATGCCTTTATAGCGGATACGTTTATACTTTCCGCAGTGGCACTCGTAGTCCTTTACTGGACCGAAGATACGCTCGCAGAACAGACCATCGCGCTCCGGCTTATATGTGCGGTAGTTGATAGTCTCCGGCTTGAGTACCTCGCCACTTGATTTCTCAAGGATTTCCTCCGGTGATGATATTCCGATGGAAATTCGTGAAAAACCCGTCTTCGTGTTTTTTTCTTTTCTAAAAGCCATATTCAGTTATTAAAAAAGTATTTTCGTTTTTTGAGGAGTCGCCCCATGAGACGGTTTTCTGCCTTCTCACGGGGATTCTCCGATGCTTTTATCTATTTAGGATAGTCTCGATTTAGTTCTCAAGATGTATACTCAAGCCAAGACCGCGAAGCTCATGCAGCAACACGTTCAGTGACTCCGGTATGCCTGCTGGCGGCATTGGGTCGCCCTTTACTATTGACTCATATGCCTTACTGCGGCCTGTCACGTCGTCACTCTTGATTGTAAGGATTTCCTGAAGTATGTGCGCCGCACCGAATGCCTCAAGCGCCCACACTTCCATCTCTCCGAAACGCTGACCACCAAACTGAGCTTTACCTCCAAGTGGCTGCTGAGTGATGAGTGAGTAAGGACCAATACTACGAGCGTGCATCTTGTCTTCTACCATGTGACCAAGCTTCAACATATAGATTACACCCACTGTTGCCGGCTGGTCAAAGCGGTCGCCCGTGCCACCGTCATACAGATAAGTCTTACCATAGCGTGGAAGGCCTGCCTTGTCTGTCCACTCGTTCAGGTCGTCAAGCGTAGCACCGTCAAAGATTGGTGTCGCGAATTTCTCGCCAAGCTCACGACCCGCCCAACCAAGGACTGTCTCAAATATCTGACCAAGGTTCATACGTGATGGCACACCTAGTGGGTTAAGACAGATATCTACCGGAGTTCCGTCTGCAAGGAACGGCATATCCTCCTGGCGTACGATGCGAGACACGATACCCTTGTTACCATGACGACCAGCCATCTTGTCACCGACGCTGATTTTACGCTTCTTGGCAATATATACCTTCGCCATCTGCATGATGCCTGATGGAAGTTCGTCACCAATTGAGATGTCAAATTTCTTACGGCGAAGCTCAGCGTCTATTTCCTTAGACTTACGCAGGTAATTTACGATAGTCTTGGAAATAAGGTCATTATTATGCTCATCTGCTGTCCAATTGCTGTGGTTGATTTCATCAAAGTTAATGCCACTCAGCTGAGCCGCACTGAACTCTGTGCCCTTAGCTATAACTTCATCACCAAGGAAGTCTTTCACTCCCTGTGAAAGCTGACCCTTCGTGAGCACAAGCAGCTTGTTTATCAGAATTCCCTTAAGCTCTGACTGCTTTGCTTCATACTCCTCATCAAGCTGCGGCAGACGTGCGTTTGTTGCACGACGTGATGTTGTCTTCGCAGCACGAGAGAACAGATTAGTGCCGATTACGACACCCTTAAGCGATGGAGTTGCCTTCAGCGAAGCATCCTTCACGTCACCGGCCTTATCACCAAAGATGGCACGAAGCAGCTTCTCTTCAGGAGTCGGGTCACTCTCACCCTTAGGTGTAATCTTACCTATCATGATATCGCCCGGTACAACGTGTGCACCCACACGGATAATACCACGCTCATCGAGGTCTTTTGTCGCATCCTCGCTCACGTTAGGGATATCTGATGTCAATTCCTCCATTCCGCGCTTTGTCTCGCGTACCTCAAGGCTATACTCATCTACGTGTACCGAGGTCAAAATATCCTCGCGCACCATACGCTCGTTCAGCACGATTGCGTCCTCATAGTTATAACCCTTCCATGGCATGAACGCCACCTTCAAGTTACGTCCGAGAGCAAGCTCACCATTTTCAGTTGAGTAGCCTTCTGTCAGGATATCTCCCGCCTTTACTCTCTGACCCTTGTCACAGATAGGACGGAGGTCAATTGTAGTACTCTGGTTCGTCTTGCGGAACTTAGGAATTCTATATTCTTTTACCGCATCCTCAAATGCCACAAAGTTTTCTTCCTCTGTGCGGTCATAGCGGATTCGGATTGTTGTTGCATCTACAAACTCTATCACACCCTCGCCCTCAGCTGTTATCTGAGTGCGGCTGTCGCGGATAAGCTGTCCTTCAAGACCCGTTCCCACGATTGGAGCCTCTGAGCGCATCAATGGCACTGCCTGGCGCATCATGTTTGAACCCATCAACGCACGGTTTGCGTCATCGTGTTCAAGGAATGGGATAAGCGATGCTGCTATTGACGCTATCTGTGTCGGTGACACGTCCATCAGCTGCACCTCACTTGGCGGTACTACCGGGAAATCGGCATCAAGACGAGCCTTCACCTTGTCGCGGATAAACGTGCCATCCGGATTTAGCGGTGCATTACCTTGTGCGATTACCTTTCCCTCCTCTATCTCGGCTGCAAGATAGATTACCTCATCATTATTGAGGTTTACCTTTGAATTTTCTACCACACGGTATGGTGTCTCGATAAAACCAAGGTCATTTATCTTTGCATATACACAAAGGGAGGAAATAAGACCGATATTCGGACCTTCAGGTGTCTCAATAGGACATAGACGTCCATAGTGTGTATAGTGTACGTCTCGAACCTCGAAACCTGCTCGCTCACGTGACAGACCACCGGGACCCAGCGCAGACATACGACGCTTGTGCGTGATTTCTGCCAGCGGGTTTGTCTGGTCCATAAACTGTGACAACGCATTTGTTCCGAAGAACGAATTAATCACAGAAGATACAGTCTTTGCGTTTATCAAGTCTATCGGCGTAAACACCTCATTATCACGAACATTCATACGCTCGCGAATAGTTCTCGACATACGGGCAAGACCTACAGCAAACTGTTGATACAACTGCTCGCCCACTGTGCGCACGCGACGGTTACTCAAGTGGTCAATATCATCTACGTCTGCCTTTGAGTTTATCAGCTCTATCAGGTATTTGATAATCTCTACTATATCCTCCTTTGTCAGCACCTTTATCTCCATAGGGATAGACAGGTCCAGCTTCTTGTTAATGCGGAAACGACCAACCTCACCAAGGTCATAGCGCTTCTCTGAGAAGAATAGATTCTGGATTACCTCACGAGCTGAAGCATCATCTGGCGGCTCCGCATTGCGCAGCTGCCTGTATATATGATTGATTGCCTCCTTCTCGGAGTTAGTAGTATCTTTCTGGAGTGTATTGAAGATAATTGAATAATCTGCAGTATTTCCATCCTGCTTGTGAAGCAAGATATTCTGTACGCCGCTATTCAGGATTACGTCTACATCTTCCTCAGTGATTACACTCTCACGGTCAATTAATATATCCTGACGCTGTACGGAACTTACCTCACCGGTATCCTCATCCACTGAATCCTCATACCATATGCGGATTACACGGGCAGCAAGTTTACGACCGACAGCATTCTTGATATTCGTCTTTGTGACCTTTATCTCTTCAGCAAGGTCAAATATTTCAATGATGTCCTTATCGCTCTCAAGACCTATCGCGCGAAGCAACGTCGTTACCGGCAATTTCTTCTTGCGGTCTATATAAGCGTACATGACATTGTTGATGTCAGTTGCAAATTCTATCCATGAGCCACGGAATGGAATAATACGTGCTGAATATAGTTTTGTGCCGTTCGCGTGTGTGCTCTGACCAAAAAACACACCCGGACTACGGTGTAGCTGTGATACTACTACACGCTCTGCACCATTGATTACGAATGTCCCCTTTTCAGTCATATACGGGATAGGACCGAGGTACACATCTTGAACCACTGTATCGAAATCCTCATGGTCAGGGTCGGTACAGTAGAGTTTTAACTTTGCTTTTAATGGCACGCTATAGGTTAAGCCACGTTCAAGACACTCCTCTATCGTATAGCGCGGAGGGTCTATATAGTAGTCTAGGAACTCGAGGACAAAGTTGTTACGTGTGTCTGCTATTGGGAAATTCTCTGCAAACACCTTATACAATCCCTCATTATTACGTTTTTCTGGGGGAGTATCTAGCTGCAGGAAATCACGAAACGACTTCAACTGCACCTCAAGAAAATCCGGATACGGTAGCGGATTCTTAACCGAAGCGAAATTAATACGGGGTTTTACTGAAGTAACTGACATCGAATTAAGGGGTTAAGGGAACTCAAATTGATTTTTACACAAAAAGGTTAAGAATCTTCTCTTTAGGAGATTCTTAACCTAAGAGCCTGATAATCAGGCTATATTATTTAAGTTCAACTTCTGCGCCTGCTTCTTCGAGTTGTTTCTTAAGACCTTCAGCATCTGCCTTAGCAAGACCTTCCTTAACTGCGCTTGGCGCGTTGTCAACGAGTTCCTTTGCTTCCTTAAGGCCAAGACCTGTAAGTTCTTTTACGAGTTTTACAACTGCGAGCTTAGCTGCACCTGCTGACTTCAGGATTACATCAAATGATGACTTTTCTTCTTCAGCGGCACCTGCTGCAGCAGGACCAGCAGCAACTGCAACTGCAGCAGCAGCAGGTTCGATACCGTATTCTTCTTTGAGGATTTGAGCGAGTTCGTTAACTTCTTTAACGGTAAGGTTAACGAGTTGTTCTGCAAAAGCTTTTAAATCTGCCATTTTTGTATTGTTTTTAAATTATTAGCAATTTTGTTGTTATTCTTCTTTGTTTGATAGTGTTTCTAAGATGCCATGTAGCTTGTTGCCGCCACTCTGAAGTGCGCTGATAACGTTCTTCGCCGGTGACTGTAGCAATGCAACAACGTCTGCGATAAGTTCGTTCTTGCTCTTGATATTTGATAGTGTCTCGAGCTGACCCTCACCTACATAGATTGTCTCTTCTACATATGCTGCCTTGAAACGGGGTAGGACAGCGTCCTTTTCTGTTACCTTCTTTAGGAGTTTTGCAGGCGCATTGCCGACATTGCTGAAAAGAATTGATGTACTTCCCTTTAGGGTTGGATATAGCTCTGAATAATCGCCCTCAAGGCTCTCTAACGCCTTGTGAAGAAGAGTATTCTTTACTACCATCAACTTAATTCCATCAGCAAAGCATGCCCTACGCAGTGCACTTGTTGCCTCTGCGTCAAGACCTGCCGTCTCAGCCAGGTAGAAGCAGCTGTATTCCTTTAGAGTAGCTGTTATTTTCTCTATAATAATGCCTTTATCTTCTTTTTTCATCTTGTCTTCAGTTTTTAAGATTATTCATCGACTGACTTTACGTCAACCTTGACACTGGGACTCATAGTGCTTGAGAGATAAATGCTCTTAATATAAGTACCTTTGGCTGTAGCCGGTTTGAGCTTAATCAATGTGGCGATAAATTCACGTGCATTGTCACGCATCTGTTCTGGTGTAAAGGATACCTTACCAATTGATGAGTGTACAATTCCGTTCTTATCTACCTTGAAGTCGATTTTACCCTTCTTGACTTCCTCTACTGCCTTTGCTACATCTGGAGTAACTGTGCCACTCTTTGGATTTGGCATCAAGCCTCTCGGACCAAGGATACGACCAAGAGCTCCTATCTTACCCATTATAGCCGGCTGTGTGATGATTACGTCTACATCGGTCCAACCGCCCTTGATTTTCTCTATATATTCTTCAAGTCCTACATAGTCTGCACCTGCTGCCTTAGCTGCAGCCTCAGCATCTGATGAGCACAATACGAGAACTCTTACCTGCTTACCTGTACCGTGAGGCAGTGTTACTACACCACGTACCATTTGGTTAGCCTTACGGGGATCAACGCCTAAGCGTACATCTATATCGAGGGACGCATCAAAGCGAGTGAAAGTCATCTCTTTCACCTTTTCTACGGCTTCCGCAAGAGTGTAAGTCTTCCCAGCCTCAATCTTTGCAACAGCCAACTTTTGATTTTTTGTAAGTTTACTCATTGTCAATTGAAGTTTATTAGTTTAATTCAGGGAATGCTCCATTTACGGTGATACCCATACTTCTGGCTGTACCGGCAACCATTGTCATCGCCGATTTCAAGGTAAAACAGTTCAAATCCGGCATTTTGTCTTCAGCGATTGCCTTTACCTGATCCCATGTGATTGACGCAACTTTATTGCGGTTTGGCTGTGCACTACCACTCTTGATTTTTGCTGCCTCAAGAAGCTGTATTGCTACTGGTGGGGTCTTTACGACAAAGTCAAAGCTCTTATCTGTGTAATATGTGATTACTACTGGAAGAATCTTTCCGGCCTTGTCTTGGGTGCGGGCATTGAACTGCTTACAAAATTCCATAATGTTGATACCCTTTGAACCAAGGGCAGGACCAACCGGAGGTGATGGGTTTGCTGCGCCACCTTTAATCTGCAGTTTAATTTGTCCAGCAATTTCTTTAGCCATTTTGTTAAAACTTTTTTTTGTTAATTGTTTTACATCAGTGAGAAGTCATGATTCTTAGATGCGAGCGTAACATTCACGCATCTCGTCCACGATTATTCTCGTTCTACTTGTGAATTGTCCAATTCCAGCGAAGTCTTTCTTCCGAAAATCTTCACCATTACCTTTAGCTTCTTCTTCTCCGGATACACCTCGTCGATTTCACCGTTAAAGCCCTTGAAAGGTCCGTCATTTACCTTGACTGTCTCGCCTACCATGTAGTCGTTTACCTCTCCATCGGCATTCTCGTTGATTTCGTCAGCTGCACCCAGCATGCGCATCACCTCGCTTTCGCGTAGCGCCTCAGGCTTTGCATCCTTGCCGCGTCCTTTGAGGAAGTCTATCACATTCGTGGTGTTGCGAAGCTCATACATCACTTCACCCGTTAAGTCTGCCTCTACAAACACATAGCCGGAGTAAAGGTTTCTCTCCTTTACCACCTTCTTTCCATTCTTCACGGCTACCACCCTCTCTGTTGGGAGGAGAACCTGAAAAACGTAATCGCCAAGGTCTGTATTGCGGATTGCTGCATCTAGCACTTCTTTGACTTTTGCCTCCTTGCCTGATATAGCACGGAGTACATACCACGCACTCTTACGCCCTGCTCGGGATGTGTGATGCGTAGTGATTTCTGACTGCGATGACGCCAAAGTAGCACCGCCCTCACCGTCTACCGGTGAAGGTGTCACAATTTCATCATTCATGTTTTCTAATTCAGCCATCTTCGTCAAAAAAGTTTTTAGCCCTGGAATGAATAAATAAAGTGCATCAGACCATTAACCAGCACGTTCATGATGAAAATTATCAATGAGATAATAACGGAAGCAATCAACACGATAATCGCGCTTTTGATTAACTGGGTCTGAGTTGGCCAAGAAGTCTTATAGCGAAGTTCTTCGTATGCTTCTTGAATATTCGTAAGTATTCCTGATTTCATTTTTAGATAAGTTTAGCACGGGAAGAGAGGCTCGAACTCCCGACACCTGGTTTTGGAGACCAGTGCTCTACCGACTGAGCTATTCCCGTGTAAAACCTCCGCTCTCATAAGCGGAGGTTAATTTCTATTTTTTCGTTAGATTAGTCGAGGATTTCTGTAATCTGACCTGAACCTACTGTACGACCACCTTCACGGATTGCGAAACGGAGACCCTTATCGCATGCTACCGGGTTGATGAGTTTTACAGTGATTTCTACGTGGTCACCTGGCATTACCATATCTACACCTGCTGGAAGGCTGATTTCTCCGGTTACGTCAAGTGTACGGATGTAGAACTGTGGACGATAGTTGTTGTGGAATGGAGTGTGACGACCACCTTCTTCTTTCTTCAAGATATATACTGATGCCTTGAATTCGCTGTGTGGTTTTACTACTCCCGGGTGGCAGATTACCATACCACGCTTGATTTCCTTCTTGTCGATACCACGGAGGAGAAGACCTACGTTGTCACCAGCTTCACCCTGGTCGAGAAGTTTACGGAACATTTCGACACCGGTTACTACTGACTTCAAGTCTGCACCAAGACCCATGATTTGTACTTCGTCACCTACCTTTACTACACCTGTTTCGATACGACCTGTTGCTACTGTACCACGACCTGTGATTGAGAACACGTCTTCTACTGGCATAAGGAATGGTTTATCTACGTCACGTGGAGGAAGTGGAATCCATGTGTCTACTGCATCCATAAGTTCCATTACCTTTGCTTCCCACTCTGGTTCACCGTTTAGGGCACCAAGTGCTGAACCACGGATAATTGGGGTGTTGTCACCGTCATATTCATACTGGCTGAGAAGGTCACGCATATCCATCTCTACGAGTTCAAGCATTTCCTCGTCATCTACCATATCACACTTGTTGAGGAATACAACAATACGTGGTACGTTTACCTGACGTGCGAGAAGAATGTGCTCGCGTGTCTGTGGCATAGGACCATCTGTTGCTGCTACTACGATGATTGCACCGTCCATCTGAGCTGCACCTGTTACCATGTTCTTTACATAGTCAGCGTGTCCCGGGCAGTCTACGTGTGCGTAGTGGCGGTTTGCTGTCTGATATTCTACGTGTGATGTGTTGATTGTAATACCACGTTCCTTTTCTTCAGGCGCGTTGTCAATCTGGTCGAATGACTTTACTTCTGAAAGACCCTTTTCTGCAAGTACCTTGGTGATTGCAGCGGTCAATGTAGTTTTACCGTGGTCAACGTGGCCGATAGTACCAATGTTTACGTGCGGTTTCGTTCTTTCGAATTTCTCTTTTGCCATAACTTTAGCTTGTTAATTTTATTATTAATATTTTTAGATTTCTTTCTTACAACAAGCCACGATGGCACTATGGCTACCGGGGCTACGTCTTTGTATTATTTAAGAGCCGATGACGGGATTTGAACCCGTGACCTCTTCCTTACCAAGGAAGTGCTCTACCCCTGAGCTACATAGGCATTAGACCTTGAGGACCAATAGAGCGGAAGACGGGGCTCAAACCCGCGACCCTCAGCTTGGAAGGCTGATGCTCTATCGACTGAGCTACTTCCGCAGAAAAGATTGTGGGCGAAGATGGATTCGAACCACCGAAGGCATAAGCCAGCAGATTTACAGTCTGCCCCA
>JBJECS010000172.1:0-2347 GCA_051871335.1 Muribaculaceae bacterium
CGTTAAGTGGCTTTGGCGTCTCCCATTCTCCGCCATACAGCTGTGATGTTGTGACAAGGTGATATGTCTGTGTCGTATCAGGCGCCGCCCAAATAAGGCTTGAGCCTGACTCTGATGCATAAACAGCTGTAGGATAAGCTCTTTCCACATCATCAGGCAACACTTCGGCAGGAAGCAAAGCTCCTGACTCCGGCGACAGGCGATAGGCTGAAAGGAAATTGTCCGCCTCTACGTTTATGGAGTCTATGATTACAATTTTCTCCACGCGTGCCAGCATACTGCGCGTCTTTTCAAGCTGTGACGTAACGTCACCGGAATTGTCCGGCAGTGTTTTGCGGCCTTTCTTCAGTCCTTTGCGATAAAGTTCTATATCCTCCTCGGCATCGCTGATGCGGTAGTCGCGGATTGCGAGTGTGGCAAACGACAGCCATGCATCGTTCTCACCTTTCTTGGTCGCTTTGCGATATTCTTCCTTCGCGCGCTCTACGCTGTCTATATCGGCATAGCAATCGCCCATCAGCATATTTATCTTGCCATTTTTCGGCGTTTTGCGTTCCAGGTGGCGAAGCATCGTTATTGCATTATCCGTATCTCCGGATTTCATCAATATTTCTGCCTCGGATATGCTCTCCTCCTGTGCTTTCATGCACAACGGACACACCGCGACTGCCACTGCCACAGCATATTTAAGTATATTTTTGTAAGAAAATTTCATACTCTGCACATTCTTTCTTTTCAAACCTCAAAGTTACCACTTTCCGCCCGATTTTTCACCATTTCACCCCAATTATTTTTCTCACACTAACGTTTTTAACCAATTTTCACCGTTATGCGGATGCAATGTAAAAAAGCCGGGAAGCAATTCCGGCTTAATTCATTTTCCTTAATATACTTTTTATTAACCGGGATACACACCCCACATCACTGTGCCATGTGTCTCCCTCGCCGTCGCTTCCCGTACTTTTTCTTTGTTACCGGGCGCAGCAGCTAAGTGCGCCCGGCTGTGAGTTATTGTAATCTATGATAGATTATGGTTCTGTAGTTACTGGAGAAACGATACCGCTATCAGTGTTTACAGTGTTATCAGTACCAGCTGCAAAGTCATCAACTGTCAAGTTGAACTTAATTGGAATGAGGACTGGGTCACCATTTTCGTCATAACCACCATGACCTGTTGTAGTGAACAGGATAGTGTAAATGTATTTCTTACCTGTTGCCCAATCAATCTTCACAGGAACATAAATGTATTTAGTTTTGTATGAAACTTTTGTTACTTGGCTTTCTCCTTCATCTTCTGTTGTTGTAACTTTATCAGCCCAAACATAAAGGTCATCATCAGCTGCTGCGCTACCATCACCCTTTGCTACGTTTTTGATAGTACATTTAACTTTGAAGTAAGCACCGGTTTGACCTGCAACATAGCCTTCTCCACCTTCCTTACCTACTGCTGCCTTATCCGGGTCTTTAGTAGTCGCTGGATTCCATGCATCAACAGTCTGCGGGATAAGAAGAAGTGAATGAGTTGCATCTTCTTTTGTGGTAGTATCACCTTCTTTTTTACCAGCCGTATTGTCAGTCAGGTTCACGCGGTCTGCCTGTGTTGTAGTAATTTTACCTTCTCCGTCAACTTTACGAGCCTGTACCTTAGCCGCTGTGGTAAGTACATCTGTAGTTGCAGTGTATTTAGTATTTTGGTCACTCCATTTACCTACGCCTTTTTTGTCAGTAAGAGAACCTTCCTGAGTGTGATTCTCAAGATTACCATCGGTAGGTTCTGGATCGCCATCGGTATATTTGTATGAGAATGTACCCTTAGAGTTTACGTTACAAACTACAACCTCATCAATTTCAACGTAGATGTTAGGGTTTTCATTCTTAGCGTAGAATACTACCTGTGAAAGTGCATGACGGAAATTCAGTGTTGCTACACCATTTTTATAATTTTTTGTAACCTGTTCATTTTCAACCTCGGTGCGAGTAGATTTTGTTACTGCATAGAGGAGGTCATGCTGTTCAGATGCTTTATCTTTTGTTTCCATTGTAATTGTTGGCGCGATTTGATTAGCATCGTTCAACCATTTAAAGGTAGCAAAGTTCTCAGTATCAGTTTCCTTGTCTCCTTTGATTTTAGCGGCAAAGAATGTTACCTCTTCAGCAGGCCAATAACGGTAATCACCTTCGATTTGCCATGAACCACTGTTAAGCTTAAATGACTCATTTTTAAAGTAAGTCTTGCCACCTACTGCAGCCCATACATTAAACTGCTTAGGAAGATTGTAATTACACCAATACTCAGCTGAACGGCTGGCATTATTAGCAACAACAGAGAACTTGATAGCATTAGCGT
>JBJECS010000173.1:0-12416 GCA_051871335.1 Muribaculaceae bacterium
AAATCCGCGAGATTTTACACCGGCAATATAAAGAAATATTTTTTCTTTAGAGGAACAGATACAAAACTTGAATTAGGTTCAGCTTCTTTACCATATTATGCAGGTAGATTTAACTTTACATTGCCGGAAAATGTGGATGCTTACTATTCAGTGACAGGTTTTGTGGAAATCTATAATAATGCACAGTTATGCCCGATTTCATGTGCAGAGTATGTAGATGAAAGTCCGGAGCAGATATACATTGTAGGTGAAGTAAGCGATGTAGATGGAAATTATTATGGCTGGGCACCAGATAAAGGTCTTGCTCTGGCAAAAGTATATCCAGGAGTATATAATGGCAAGGTTGTTATAGAGCATGGCAAATATTATGCAGTATACACAGCCCTTGGCGGAAACTGGGAAGAAACAAATGCAAACAAGTATGGTCTTTCATACGAGCTTCACTCAAAAATCAACACAGAATTAGCACTTGTAAAAGGATGTCAGATGCGCAACTTCTGGGCAGGAACATACGATGTAACAGTTGACCTGAACAAGATGACAATCGTATATGGTAGCGAAGATGCGCTTCCAGAACAGCTTCGCATAATCGGTGACCTTCGTATGCCAAATACTTATGAAGAAGTTTCATGGAATACTAAAGTAAATGATGCATTTATAGCGGACAATGATGGTAGTGGCAAATATATTTTCAATAACATTGTTGTAAGCAGGTATGAGAAAGATGGCGATAATGTCATCCATAGTGCCGAATTCATGTTTACTGCAGCAGTAAATTCGACAGAATGGGATAATGCCAACAATATCAATGATTGGGGAATCAAGGCAGCCGTAGAAACTGAAAATGTACTTGAGGAACTTGGAACAGTGGCTATCGCCCCATGGACGTCAAAAAATGTCATGGCAAATGTTGGTGACTATGATTATGCAGCATATGACCTTGTAGTAGACCTCGTGGCACAGACAGTGACTTCAACAGGCTTTACGGGCACTGAGAAGATAGAGATAAAGGGTGCAAATGTAGAGGTATCAGGCGGCACAATCATAGTGTCAGGCGCAGCATCAATCTACAATGCAGCAGGGCAGGCAATAGCAATCAATAGCAAGGCAGGTAAGTTTAATGTACCTGCAGGTCTGTACTTTGTAAGAGTAGATGGCAAGGTAACAAAGGTTCTCGTGAGATAAGTCGAGAAAGAGATAGTATTTTTAAGAAAGGCGTCACGGTGTGGCGCCTTTCTTTTTAGAGAATAGAGGCGGACGTGATGCATTACGTCCCTACGATAATGTTGTGGAAATCAGGGGAATGGAGAAGATGTGTTAGTTTCTTGGGTGGTGGAGGAGGATTTCTTCTCTGAGTCGTGAAGAGTCGAGGTGGAGGTAAATTTCGGTAGTAGCGATGGTTTCGTGTCCGAGCATTTGCTGAATTGCGCGGAGGTTTGCGCCGCCTTCGAGGAGGTGAGTGGCGAAAGAATGACGGAATGTGTGCGGGGAGATAGTCTTTTTAATTCCGGCAGCGTCGGCGAGCCGTCGGATGAGGATGAAAATCATCTGACGAGAGAGCCTTGTGCCGCGTCGGCTGAGAAACATGATGTTTTCTTCTCCATGTTTAATGGTGATATTGCTGCGCTCAGTGAGGTATTGCTTCATAAGGTCAATGACGGTGTCAGACATGGGGACGAGACGCTCTTTGCTGCCCTTGCCATTGATAATAAGGTATTTATCGGCGAAGAAAATGCGGCTGATTTCGAGGTTTACGAGTTCGCTGACGCGGAGTCCGCAACCGTAGAGAGTTTCAATAATAGCGTAGTTACGTATACCTTCGAGCGAATTGGTGTCAATTTCCGCTTCGATAGCGTCAATTTCGTCAATGGTAAGGACTTCAGGGAGGTGCAGCCCGATGTTAGGCATTTCGAGGAGAAGCGTGGGGTTTTCGTCAAGGAACCCGGCGAGGACAAGGTATCTGAAGAAAGATTTGAGTCCTGAAATGATACGCGCCTGAGAGCGGGGTGCGATACCGATGTCGTGCATGTCGGCGATGAAGCGTTGCAAATCGGGTAGTTTTACAGAGCGGAGCGTGCAATTTTCGTCAGCGAGATATGCGATGAACTTTTGGACATCGAAACGGTATCCGATTACGGTGTTATTCGCCATACCCCGCTCGAGCTGCAAATAAGCGGCGTAGTTGTCGAGAATTTTCTCAATATTATCGATAGCTAAAGCCATACGGTGAAGAGCTGTCGCGGGAGTTGCTTTTGTGGAACGAGAACACCGAAACGATAGTTTGTGAAAGTCATACCATATCCGATAGAGTCAGCGAAGTCGTTGAGTCTGACCCAAATGTCGGCGATGTCGGAGTTTTGGTCGATGCAAGGAAAAATGAGAGGCTTTTCTTCCAAGATAGTGTTTTTGAGAAACTCAAAAATCTGCAGATGAAAGCTTTCAGCGGTCACGACGATTACCAAATCGGCATTTTTGGCGTCGTCGATGCAGTTGCAGACAGAAACACCGGGAGCAGAGAAGTCGTCGTCGCAGGCAAAACGAGAAATTATCATATCAGATTTAACGTCGAGAAGAGCAGATGTGACGAGTCCGCAGTCAGAGCCGATTTGCAGAGCAGAAGAAGGGGTGAAATAATTAACTGTACGGAACAAGAGCCTGATTCGCTTCAGATTGAGGAAAGGACGGTTCAGGGAATTGTTTTTAAGGTCGGAATAACGGCATTTTTGGTCGGAATAAGCGTAATAAGGGAGCGACTCACGAAGGACGCGAGTGATGAACGCGTATGCGAAAGGCGAGTGAACTCCGAAACCCTTGCTTGTACGGAAACGGTCAGGAGCCTTAAGCGTCCTTTTCAGCCAGTTTATCTTCATTTTCATTACGAAGCACAGCCAAAATTAAAGCAGCCAAAACGAGGATGTAAATCAGGATGACAGCGGCAGAAGCGATGCCCGTTGTGGTGTGAACGGACTGCGGGTCGAAAGTCATGGTGACAGTGTGGTGCCCGGCAGGGACGTTAATAGCACGGAGAATATAATTAACACGAGCGATGTCTACTTCGTTGCCGTCGATTTCGGCTTTCCACCCCCAAGGGAAATAAATCTCAGAGAAAACGGCGATACCACCTGCCGCAGTGGTGACACTGTAAGTGAGTCGGTTAGGCGCATAAGAAGTTTCAAAGATAGTATCGCCCGGTGCAATAGAAGCATCGGCAGCGATTTTGCCTTCAAACATTCTGTCGGCTACAGCCTGACAACGGATGTCGATATCTTCGAGCGCATTCATTTCAGCATCGGCACCATCAACGAACTTAACGCTCTGCACCAGCCAAGCGTTTCCCATAGCGTCAGGGTTGATAGAAAGCTTGCCGTCGTGAGAGATGACGTATTTGGCGTTGAGCATGTTGATGACAGCCATGTCAGTGCTATCAGGCTGCCCATAAAGGACATAGTTTATATGCTTGTCAATCATGTCCTGGTATCGGGTGAGCTTAGCTGCATGATAGCCACCGAGCATTTTGTGGTGGAAAGAAGGCTTAGCCTGCCAGAAATGCGGGATGTCGAGTACACGATAGTTAATAGCAGTGTCGGCAAGGATAGCCTTGTCGATAGGAGACGGAGCAAATGGGTCGGCGAGAGAAATTTGCTCAGGAGCGAAGCTGTCGTGGTTAATGTAACGCTTATTGACGGTGTAAAGGTCGGCGAAAACAAGGATTGCGATAGCAGCGACAGCGAATTTGAGATTTATTTTCTTGATGCCGAAGATGAAGATGAAAATGAAGGAAGCGGCGAGGAAACAGAGGCTGCGAAGAGAATCAGCGGCAATCATTCCGTGCCTTAGACTGACGATGGCAGAGTAGATTTTAGGATTGTCAAGACTGAAAGAAGCGGCGACGTCGGCAGGATAGCCAGCACCAACGAGCTGTGAGACAATCATCTTTGAGGTGTCCTCGTCTTGGGGAGTGATAACATTACCGTAAATTTCCGGGAAGAAGAGCCCGGCAAGGCAGAAGAGAGCGACAAAGCCAAAAGAGGCGTAAATCTGCACCTTTCTTTTCATCCAGAAATCTTTTTCGTCAAAAAGTTTTTGCAGGGTGAGAACAGCGATGAGGGGGAATGTAAATTCAGCGATAACGAGAATGCTCTCCACCGTCCTGAACTTGCTGTACATAGGGAAATAGTCGATAAACAAGTCGGTCAGCCACTGGCAGTTTCTCCCCAATGCGAGGAGGAGCGAGAGCATGGTTATGACCAGGATTACCGCCATAGGATATCCACGGAGGACGATTAAACCTAAAACGGCAAGAGCGCAAATGATTATACCGACGTAGATAGGTCCGTTGGTGCCTTCAGGCTCTCCGAAATATTGTGAGACGTATTGGAGATATTGCATTTCCATGTCTCCGATAGAGCCGGCATCTTTCATCTGCTGCGCCTCCGGGAGGTCGGCGAGCGAGAGAGCGACCATACTGCCATGCTCAGGCTTGGCAGAGGCACCGCCCTTAATGTTAGGAATGGCGAGGGAAAGGAGTTCGACCTTGCCATAGCTGTATTGTGTGATGTATTCGCGGTCCAGTCCACCGGTAGAAGCGCCGGCATTTTCTTGAGTAAGCTCAGAATGTCCACCACGCATAGTTTCCTTAGAGTATTCGTAAGTGTTATAAAGGCTCGGGAGGTTAGCGGCGACAGCGAGTGTAGCAGCGACAGCGAGAAGCCCGGTAGCCTTAATCCAACGGCTTATTTCATGCTTAATGAAGCACTCTATGAGGAAAATGATGACAACGCCAAAGATAACGAAGAGGAAATAATATGTCATCTGGACATGGTTTGACGCAATCTGCATCATAGCGAAGAGAGCGGCGAGCGCGCAACCGATGAGGTATTTGCCACGGTAGCAAAGAATGATACCGGCGATAGTAGGGGGAATGTAGCTGAGAGTGACAAATTTCCAGATGTGTCCGGCTCCGATGATGATGATGAAATAAGTGGAAAAACCCCAAGCAATGGCACCGATAAGCGCGTAATACCACTTTACATCCATGGCAAACATGAGAATGACAAATCCAATCATCATCATGAAAATGAGGTTTGACGGGGATGGGAGTCCGGCGCCGTAAATTGTAGTAATCCAGTCGAAAAGGCTGTTAGAAGGATATGAAGGGGAAATTTGGAAAGTAGGCATACCGCAGAAAAGGGAGTTAGTCCAGCGAGAAGTCTCTCCAGTCTGTTCTGCGAAAGCCTTCGCCTCCTGCCCGTTAGCGGCACCTTGAATCATATCGCTCTGCATAAGCTTGTTACCCTCAACGGCATCGGGGTGGAAAAACATGAGGGATATGAAAGCGATAATAACCGCTACGACAGCGAATTGCCAAACTTTAGGATTAATGATAGCCGCCTTAATGCGAGCCATTAGTGAACCGGTGTTATTATTTTCCATTTATGATAAAATTTTCAGAAGAGGTAATAGTTTAGCAAAGTTACGCAAATTATGCGAAATAGAGGGGATATTGACGTAAATTTTTTGTAACTTTGCGGTATGAAACGCTCAGAATTTGAAATAATGGCTCCAGTAGGGAGCTATGAGTCGCTGTATGCGGCAATAAATGCGGGAGCCGATGCCATCTATTTTGGAGTCGAGGGTCTTAATATGCGGGCACGTTCAAGTGTGAACTTTACGCTTGACGACCTGAAGAAAATCGCTACGATATGTGATGAGCATGGCGTAAAGTCTTACCTGACAGTGAACACTATAATCTATGATTCAGAAATAGAAAAATGCCACGCCGTGATAGATGCAGTGGCAGAGTCAGGCATCTCGGCAATCATAGCGAGTGACATCGCCGCAATCACATACGCGAGGCGTAGAGGAGTGGAGATTCATATTTCCACGCAGTGTAATATCTCAAACATAGATGCGGTGGAGTTTTATTCACAGTATGCAGACGTGGTAGTGCTTGCGCGCGAGCTGTCGATGGAACAGGTGGACAAAATCCATAAAGAAATAATCCGCCGGGACCTGCGCGGACCACGCGGAGAGCAGGTGAGAATAGAAATGTTTTGCCACGGCGCACTGTGCATGGCGGTTTCCGGAAAATGCTACCTTAGCCTTCATGAGATGAACTATAGCGCGAACCGAGGAGCATGCACCCAGATATGCCGGCGGAGCTATACAGTCAAAGACCGTGAGACAGGAGATGAGCTGGATATAGAAAACAAATATATCATGTCGCCCAAAGACTTGAAAACGATACACTTCCTGAATAAGATGATAGATGCGGGAGTGAGAGTGTTCAAGATAGAGGGTCGTGCTCGCGGACCTGAGTATGTAGCGACGGCAGTACAGTGCTATAGCGAGGCGATAAATTCAATCTGTGACGGCACCTACAGCGAGGAAAAGATAGCAGAGTGGGATGAGCGACTAAAAAAGATATTTAACCGCGGTTTCTGGAACGGATATTATCTTGGTCAGCGCCTTGGAGAATGGTCGCACAAATATGGGTCTTCAGCCACGCGCAAGAAGGTGTATGTAGCGAAGGGCGTGAGATATTTCAGCAACCTTGGAGTGGCAGAGTTTTATATGGAGTCCGGGGAGCTGTCGGTAGGCGACGAGGTTGTAATCACCGGACCAACGACGGGCGCAATAATCATAACGCTTGACGAAATACGGGTAGGTCTTAAGCCGGTGGAAAAAACGGTGAAGGGCGAGAGCGTCTCAATAAAAGTACCGGGAAAGATACGTCCGTCCGACCGACTTTACCGCTGGGAAGATACAACAAAGACAGAAAACTAAATATCTAATAACCAAAAAATATAACACCATGAAACGATTAACAGCCGTATTGTTATTAATTCTATCTCTGATGGGCGTAAGCGCGAAAGATGTGATAGTTGGAGCAGCGTGTATAGACGAATATGTTCCCAAACTGAAAGGCAAGCGGATAGCGTTGCTGTCAAACCACACCGGAATGGTTGGAGAAAAGCATACACTTGACATAATGCTGGAATCCGGGCTAAATGTGACAACAATCTTCTCGCCAGAACATGGCTTTCGCGGGAAGGCAGATGCTGGAGAACACGTTGGCAGCAGCGTGGACCCGGTGACAGGAATACCAATCGCATCGCTATATGACGGAAAGACCCGCATGCCGTCGCAGAAAGTGATGGACGGCTTTGACGTGATAGTGACCGATATACAGGACGTGGGACTAAGATACTATACCTATTACTGCACCATGATAGACCTGATGAACGCAGCGGCAAAATATGGGAAAGAATTTATGGTCCTTGACCGCCCTAATCCCAATGGCATGTATGTAGACGGTCCGATACTTGACATGAAATATGAGAGCGGCGTAGGCAGGTTGCCAATTCCAATAGTTCACGGCATGACCCTTGGCGAAATAGCAAAGATGGCAAATGGAGTAGGCTGGCTGAAAGAGGGCAGAAAAGTTGAGCTGACAGTGATAACCTGCAAGAATTACACTCATGCCACACGATATGAGCTACCAATAGCTCCGTCGCCAAATCTGAAGACAATGCATGCGATATACCTGTATCCATCAACATGCTATTTTGAGGCGACACCTGTCAGCCTCGGAAGGGGAACCGACTCACCATTTGAGATTTACGGACATCCGGATATGGCGGGATATGCATTTTCTTTTGTGCCGCAGAGCGTGGAGGGCGCGAAAAATCCGCCACAATTAGGCAATCTGTGCCATGGTCGTGACCTGCGCGGAATAGATGATGAAAAAATCATATCTGCAGGAGTAAATCTGGAGTATGTGATAGATGCGTATAATCACCTTGGACTGGGAGAGAGATTTTTCACCTCATTCTTTGAGAAACTCATAGGAAGAGGCGATATCCGTCAAATGATAATGGATGGAAAGAGCGCATCAGAGATTAAAGCCACATGGGCAGACGACGTGAAGAAATTTAAGGCTCAGCGTAAACAGTATCTTCTGTATGCAGAATAAGATAGCGATAATAGTGGCAGTGGCAAACGGCGGTGCAATAGGTCGCGGTGGCGACCTGTTGTACCCCATATCCGCAGACCTGAAGCGATTTAAGGCTCTGACAATGGGGAACGTGATAATAATGGGACGTAAGACGTTTGAATCTCTCCCCAAGGGCGCACTGCCGGGACGCGAAAATGTGGTAATCACGCGAAATGCGGACTATCACGCAGCCAATGTCAGCGTATATACAGACCTAAAGGCAGCCATAGATGCAAAAGTGTCGGAGTGCAAGGACGTATTTATCATAGGCGGAGGGGAAATTTACCGCCAGTCGCTGCAATATGCTACAAATCTATATATTACTCATATACAGGCAGATGCGGCGGATGCAGATACGTATTTCCCGGAAATAGAGCCAAATGAGTGGCAGTGTGTGTGGCAGTCGGATAGCGAAACAGACCCGAAAACCGGCGTAGCATATATCTTTGCCGACTATGTGAGAAAAAATTAAAAAAAATAACTAAATATATGAAACAATATCAATATCAGACAACAGGGACATGCTCACGCATGATAAACATAGAGGTGAATGACGATAATACACTGGGTGATATATCGTTTGTGGGCGGTTGCCATGGCAATTTGCAGGGGATAGGCAGACTTGTGAAGGGGATGAAGCTTGAAGATGTGATTTCACGCCTTGAGGGCATAAAATGCGGTGCGAAGCCAACTTCATGTCCGGACCAGCTTGCAAAGGCACTAAGCTCAATTAAAGAATTAGGAGATTAGAGGCTTTCGATGCTATTTTGTGATTCGGCGACGATGAATAGTCTGTCGCCGAGATGAAGCTCTGTGGAGCCGGTGGGAACTAGGTATTTGTTGCCACGCTTAACCATGATTACGAGAGTGTTGCGGGGGAGAGATATGTCTTTAAGAAGAGAACCGTTATCGAGGAGCGAGCCAGTGACTTCAATTTCTCGCGTAGCGGCGGTTATCTCGTCGGGAAAATGAATTTTTATTTCGTCTTCAACGATAATGTCGTCAAGCCCGAGCCATTGTGCCATACGGGTTATTGTAGTGCCCTGCACGAGGAGAGAGATAATTGTGATGAAGAATACCATGTTAAACATAAAACGAGATTCAGCACCGGGCATGTTTGTCAAAACGAATGCGGCAAATATGATGGGGACAGCACCACGCAGACCGACCCAAGAAATGAAAATCTTTGCCTTAATGCTAATTTTCCTGAACGGGATAAGGCAGATAAATACGGCGAGCGGTCTTGCGGCGAGAATCATGAATACACCGAGCAATAATCCGGGAACAATAATCTGCGAGTTTATTACCTCGTGAGGATTAACGAGCAGTCCGAGCGAAAGGAACATGAGAATCTGCACGAGCCAAGTAAATCCGCCGAAGAAAGTAGTTATAGTGTGCTTCATGGCAATTCGAGTGTTACCCACGACGAGTCCTGCGACATAGACGGCGAGGTAAGCGTTGCCACCGATTAGTTCAGTGAGTGAGAATGCGAAAAAAGTGCAGGCAATCATCATTACCGGGTATAAGAACTCATTATCGGAATTGAGCCGGTTTATGATGCGAGTGGAAATCCATCCAATGGCGAGTCCACCAAAACCTCCGAGAATGAGTTGCAGAGCGAGCTGCCCGAGAGACGTCATGAGCAATCCGGATGTCAATTCTTCACCAGTAGAAACGAGTCCCATCAAAATTACGACGAGGAGATATGCCATAGGGTCGTTGCTACCGCTTTCAAATTCGAGCATAGGCTTAAGGTTGTGCTTGAGACCGGTGCGAGAACTGTTAAGGATAGAGAATACAGAAGCGGAGTCAGTAGAAGACATAATTGCGGCGAGTAGTAGCGACTGCAAATATGTCAAGTTATAGTCCGGTGAAATCATCAGAAGCAAGAAGTAAATAAAGCTGCCGGTGATAAGAGTAGTCAGCATAACACCGATGGTTGCTAAGAGTGTACCTTCACGCCAAATTGGTCTAATCTCGCTGATTTTTGTATCAACACCGCCAGAAAACAGGATGATACTAAGAGAAATCATACCAATAAGTTGCACAGCTTCAGCGCTGTCGAACTGAATACCAAATCCATCAACCCCAGCCACCATTCCGACGCAAAGGAAAAGCAGCAAAGCGGGCATGCCAAATTTGCTGCCCGCCTTTCCGACAAAAACGCTCAAGGCAAGCAGTGCGGCAGTGACCAGCATAATGTTACCGTCTGTAATCTGCATAAAACTCAATTATATATTTGGGTAACATTTCAGTGAGGGTTATTGTTCAATTAACATTATTTATATCAAGATTTTTCGCAAAAACTGCGTTAGAACGAAAAAAAATATGTAACTTTACCTGCCATAATGTATGGCAAGCTATTTTCAAATAAAAAAAGAGGAAATTATGTCTGATAAAATAAAAGATAAAGAAGAGATTATAGACGAAGAAAATATACAACATCCTGAGGCAGAGGAAGAAGAGCAGCAGTATAAGCCGTCAACGATGAAAATCGTGTTTGGCATACTGATGATACTGATATATTTAGCCATGGGCTATGCCCTGCTGTTTACAGAGTTTTTTGCAGTCTCCATAGAATATGACTGGATGAGGTATTTATTCGGGTGTGTATTTGCCATATATGGTATATGGCGAGGCTACCGACAGTTTTTCAATAAAAACTAAATGAAAATGAAAGATTTACGCAACATATTGTTAATATTAGTCTTAGCGGCAAGCGTGATGTTTGTGTCATGCCAGAAATATGCAGACCAGCGTAAGGGCAACACATCCACTTCAGGACTCACGACGGTGATGTGTGACAATAGTTTTGAAAACATCATACAGCAAGAGATAGACGTGTATGAATACGTGTATCCGGATGCGAGCGTTATACCATACTATATCAGTGAAAATGCGGCTATAGACTCATTGTTGCAGCAGAAGACACGTCTTGCCGTTATCTCCCGTCCTCTGACAAAAGATGAGGAGGAATATCTACGCGCCCGAAAGCGTAACCCGCGCACTCAACGAATAGCGGTAGATGCAATCGCGCTAATCGTCAATCCTGAAAACACGATAGAAATCCTTTCAAAACAGGAAATTGCGGATATATTATCAGGCAAGGTTACAGACTGGAATGATATAGAGCCGAATAAGATGGGCAAGATAAACGTAGTGTTTGACGATGCCGGTTCATCAACAGTGAAATATATGAAAGATTCACTGCTGCAAGGCAAAGAATTTGGCGAGAACGTATATGCCCAGGGTTCAAACAAGGCGGTATTTGATGCGGTGAAAGGCAGCAAGAACACTATCGGCGTAATCGGTGTCAGCTGGATTTCCACAGATATGAAAGGTGTGACACGCACAATAGAGGAAACAGCGAAAACGTCAGCGTCGAGCGACACAACCACCCTTGACTTTAACCGAGACGTGAAGGTGCTAAAAGTACGCCGTGATGACTCAATAGAGGCGTACAAGCCGTATCAATACTACATCTATACGGGAGACTATCCGCTATACCGCTCAATCTATATGGTGTGCGCGTCAGTCTCAGGCACAACAGCCCATGGGTTCTTCTCATTCGTGACAGGCTTCCAGGGTCAGAAACTAATCCAGATGACAGGGGTGTTACCGGCGACGGTTCAGCCAAGGATGGTATCGGTAAACTGAAATAAATAAAATAATAACATATAAAAACATTAACGACATGAAAATCAAAGCACTTTTTTCATTCCTCTTAGGTAGCGCACTGACACTGTCAGCGCAGCAGGGATTTAAAGACGGTATTGAGTACTTCAAGGCAGACCAGCCGGAAGAAGCAGAAATCATCCTGTCCAAGACCCTGAATGATGCTACAACAAATAAGGCTCAGTCATATTACTATCTTGGGCTTATCGAACTGCAGAAAGGCAATGTAAACGCAGCAAAAGGACAGTTTGACCTGGGACTTGCGGCAGATGCGAACTGCGCACTTAACCACATAGGTCAGGGTTGCATCGACCTTAAAAACGGGAATGCTTCTGCGGCTGAGAAAAACTTCAAGGCAGCAAAGGATATAGACAAGAAAGATGCAGCAATATATGTGGAAGTTGCTCGTGCCTACTATAATGCAGACCCGGTAGCTTATGCTAAGGAAATAGATAAAAACCTGGCAGAAGCAAAGAAAATCAGCAAAAAAGACCGTGAGCTCTCAATCTATATCCTTGAAGGTGATATGCTTTCAAAGACCAATATCGGAGATGCAGCGGCATACTACCAGATGTGTACAGAAGCAGATGCAGAAGGAGCTTACCCAGAGGCATACGTGAAATATGCTAGAGTATATTTCAATGTAAATCCACAGTTCTGTATCGACCGTCTTAAAGAGTTACTTTCAAAGCGTCCGGACTCAGCTCTTGCTCAGCGCGAACTTGCTGAAAAATACTATGAGAGC
>JBJECS010000174.1:0-5128 GCA_051871335.1 Muribaculaceae bacterium
CATTCGGCAATTTAACGTCAAATTGGAAGCCGGTATAAACTTCGGCATTGTTAAGGTTGAGTGAAACTGTTTTTGTTTCGCCTGCTTCTATCAAAATATCTTCGGCTTCAAGGCAGTCATCTGTAATTGTACTTGCATTTTGTGTTGACAAAGTACCTACATTCAGTACTCTGTTTACAATACCGATAACGTCGCCAACACCGATTTTGCCGTCGCCTGTAATGTCTGCCGCTTCAAATATGAAATTAGAAGAAGGTGAACCAAGAATATAATTTGTGGCTGATATTACGTCTGTTACTGAAACTGAACCATCATTGTTAACATCGCCAAGTGTATAGCTCTGAAGTTCTACATTTACTTCCACATCAGGACATTTAAATTCAACTTCTTTCGGAGTGGAAACTAAAATATTTGAAATCTTTATAGTTCCCAAGCCGTCATAATCGCTTGAAGCGGTCAAATTTACTGTAAACAGGTCTCCGGAGTTTCCTGTGTAACTCTTGACTTTCATTGAATAAGACAACATGCGAACAGCACCATCTGCTTGTAATGCTGAAAAGAGCACATGGTCTACCATTCTATCAGTTAAGGCTATATCATATTCTTCGTCAACTACGTCAATTGAAATACCCTCCGGCAAATAGATATCACACTGGAATCCGGCGATTTCGTTTTCATTTATCATCTCTACCGGGAATGAATATGATGCACCCGGACGAATTTTGAAACCTTTTGCTGCAAAATAATTTGTCACTTTTTCAAGTACTGTTATTTCACAAGTTGCTGTAAGATTTGTGCCATCTGTTGTTCGAGCTGTGATTGTTGCTGTGCCTGCAGAAATTGCAGTGACAACTCCATCCGCAACTGTAGCAACTGATTCATCGCTTGATGTCCATTCAAGTTCTTTTGTCGTTGCATTGGCTGGCTCTATTGTTGCCGTTAGAGTCAATGTTCCTGACACTTCTAAGGTCACTTCGCTCTGAGCCAAGTTAATTGACGTAATAAGAACGACTTCTGTTGGTGATGATTTAAGATACGGATAACCCACACCTTCTTCGATTGCCCAAATATTGTCAAAATCCCAACCGAGAGAAGTGTATGTTGCACTCTGCTCTAATACATCGAGAGTATTACCTACTCCGTGCAGCAAATCATCATAAATCTTTTGAGTAATGTCATTTACTGATACAGCCATCGTTTTTAGTGCGATATTGTTTGCTTCCGGGGTTGGAGCTCCATTTTTGAAACCTCCAATAACACGCATTGCTATTCCGGCTTCATCACTGACTGCAATGACATTATTCAATGCCACACAATTGGTTGTTATAGCCGTTTCACCGTCATTATATCCTACTATACCTGCACCATAAAGGAATGCATTTATGTTTCCTGATGCGTAGCAGTTATTTACCTGACCCTTGTTGTAACCTGTTATGCCGGCTGCATACTGAGATGAGGAGGTTAAACCTGTACTATAGCAATTCTCAATCAAGGCTCCGTCGTTATACCCGGTGATACCGCCAACATAACATTCTGTGCCTTGACTCATTAGCTCTACCGACAACTTTGAATAGCTCAAAGTAATGTCTTTTGTAGAATGACCTACAAGACCTCCGGCATAGCATACATCTGTGTTTGAATTTGTTCCGGATATTGTTCCTATGGCAAAACTATTAGTAATTGTTTCTGTAGTTGTTCCGCAAAGTCCGCCTAAATAGTTTGTACCTGTTATTTCAACGTTCGTTTGCGAATTGGTGATTGCTGCGTTAGCAATACCTGTCAAACCACCAACATATTTTTTAGCATTAATAGTACAATCTGCAGAACAGTCGGTAAATGAAATTGCATCTGATTTTCCTACCAAACCTCCTGCATAGTCTCCACCGCTGATTGTCACTCCGTTTGACGTACAATTCTCGATGGTGCCTTGTGAAGCGTTACCTGCCATACCACCGATATAATTGCCCGCTGCTTCAAGGGTTCCGGTAACTTGGCATCCACTGATTGATGTATTTTCGGCATTACCTATTATTCCACCAACATAATTGCCTGTTGCTTCTACTGTCCCGACAACTTGGCATCCACTGATTGATGAATTTACTGCTTTACCAATAAGAATAGAAACGTAGTCATTTCCCTTTATTGACTTGCCATCAGCAACTTTTACAGTCAAATCCGTGATTGAGATATTCTCAGCCATAGACATAAGGCCTACATAATCATCGGTTGAATCTACCCACAAACCGCTTATGACATGATGGTCGCCAATAAGATTGCTCATTATTGACCCCTTTTTACCGATTGGCTCCCAACCTGATTTTGGAGAATTTGTCGCAATCCATTCACTAAGGTCAATGTCTTTCATTATCTTGTAATAGCCTTTGCCATTTACATTTGCAAGGTCGTCGGCAGTGTATATTTGATATGGGTCTTCGAGTGTCCCATTTCCTGCAAAGCCTACTGTTTGATATACGCTATACGATGCTTCCAATTCGGGAGCAATAGCATATACCGAAATCATATCTCCCGGCTGCATAGGGTCAACGCTCACGCTCCATGCATTATTCGAAGCGGTTGTTGTCAGCGTCTTGCTATTGACTGTCACATATACAGTGGCGTCGTTTGCCGCTTTTCCTGAGATGGTTGTGTCTCCTGAACGTGATACACTTTGAATTACAGGAGGCGCTGTCTGAACCGGTTTATATGGATAACTTTCCGTTTCTTGGTTTGCCCACTTGTTCGTAAAGTCCCAGCCTATACCTTGATAAGTTGAACGGAGACGCAATGTGCTGCGACCAACATTTGTTCCATGCTGCAGACCATCAACAAGAGTTTGCTGCACGCCACTCAAATTCACTGTTGCTGTAGCAAGACCTTTATTTTCTGTTAGCGAACCGGTAGCACCCAATTCAGCTCCGCTATCAGCCGCACCATAGATTCTTCCTACATAGTTTACTGTAGCATTAATCTTTTCACTCGCTGATACACTTGAAGAAATGGAAGATGTGCTATCCAAATGTCCTGCTATTCCGCCTACATAATTGGTTCCGTTTATTAATGACGAATTTGAATATGAGTATTTTATCGACGTGTTGGTTGCTTTGCCTACAATACCGCCCACATATTGTTTTGATTCAATTTTGCCATTATAATAGCTATCGGTTATAGCCGTTTTTCCGGCTGCAGATATGCCCAAAATACCACCGGCATAGTCCCCGGTAACTGTCAAGTCGCCCAATGAATAGCAATCGCTGATTGTTGCAGTAGTGGCAGACAAATATCCCAAGACGCCACCGGCTTTTGCTCCGCTCACTGTCAAGTCACCGACAGAATAGCTACCGCTGATTGTTGTAGTAGAGGTAGACGAATATCCCAAGACGCCACCTGCATAGCCCCCGGTCACTGTTATGTCGCCAACCGAATGGCAACCGCTGATAGTGGTAGCACTACCGGAAGATGAACATCCCAAAACGCCACCGGCATAGCTACCGCCCACTGTCAATTTGCCAACCGAGTGGCAATCGGTAATAGTCGTTTTTCCTTTATTTGCCCATCCCAAAACGCCACCGGCATAGGCACCGCCCACTGTCAGGTCGCCATCTGAATGGCAATTTTGTATTGTTGCGTAAGAATGTGTATCATAAGTTTCAGAAACTCCGATTATACCGCCACCTTTACTGTCTGTTGCCGTCATATTGCCTGTATGGTTACAGTCTGTGAATAGCGATTTCGCTGTTGTTCCTGAATTTGTATTTTTGACATCTGCCTGCTCAAGTACATTATCCCCGGCTATACCACCTACATAATTTGTGCCTGACACTTCTCCTTTATGCGAGCAGTTTGTAATTTCATGAGTGATAGTTGCCTTACAGGTAATCGTTTCATTGATACCCGAATATGCTGTTCTTGTTTCTACAAGACCAAACAAGCCGCCTACGTATGAAGATTGCGACTTGACATCACCTGTCGTTTTGGAATTAATTACTTTTGTTGCTCCGGTAAAAGCAGTGCAGATACCATCCGTACCTATCCTGGTTCGTCCAATAAGGCCTCCCGTATATTGTCCGGAATTTGATATGTTTCCACTGTGATTTGCGCTTTCAACTTCCGACCAAACAAATTCACCAAAAACACCGCCAACGTTATTACCTGCTCCGGTGATTTCTCCATTTTGACTGATGGTGGTAAATGTAGAATGGAATGTTGCTCCTGCAAAGCCTCCGGTATTGCCTGCTCCCGTCACATTTCCTTCAAACGAGCAATTACTGATTGTAGAATGTTTGCATTTTCCAAACAATCCACCGGTATACTCACCTCCGACAATACTGCCTTCTACTGTTAAATCTGAGATTGTCGCATTATACACATACCCGAATAAGCCAACATAAGATGACGTCGGGCGATTTGATGTCAATCCGGTAATGCGCTTGCCGTTGCCGATAAATACACCTTTAAACATCGCTGTGTTATTACCAATTGGTTGCCACCCTTGTGTAGGATTGTTTTCGGCTATCCATTCTGTCATATCTATGTCGCTCATCAATTTGTAATATACACCTGAATGTCCTACTGAATTTCGCACGTCATTAAGTTGCACCGGATTGAAAATCAAAAACGGGTCGTTTTCCGTTCCTGCTCCGGAACCACTGAATGAAATTGTACCTGTCAATTCCGAGTCAATTTCGCTATCAACGTATAGAGCATATATTTGACTCGCATAATTGCTCCAAGATGACAAATATTTTAAGTATGAATCATGATGGACAATAAATTGAACTGTTGTTGGAAAAGGATTCGTGCCCAATGACGGCGGATTAATTGGACAATACATCGTTTTTAAGGCAGAGCATCCGGAGAATGCACTACTGCCAATCGAAGTGACTGATTCTGGAATAGTCACAGAAGTCAGTCCGCTGCATCCGTAGAATGCACTACTGCCAATTGAAGTGACCGAGTTTGGAATGGTCAACTTGGTCAGTCCGCTGCAACTGTAGAATGCACTACTGCCAATCGAAGTGACAGCGTTTGGAATAGCCACCGAGGTCAGTCCGGTGCATCCGTCGAATGCACTAATACCAATTGAAGTGACCGAGTTTGGAATAGTCACAGATGTCAGTCCGGTGCAACC
>JBJECS010000174.1:5228-12408 GCA_051871335.1 Muribaculaceae bacterium
TACCAATTGAAGTGACCGAGTTTGGAATAGTCACAGATGTCAGTCCGGTGCAACCTTCGAAGGCATAATGACCAATCGAAGTGACAGCGTTTGGAATAGCCACCGAGGTCAGTCCGGTGCATCCGTCGAATGCCCTATAATCAATCGAAGTGACTGAGTAGGTTGTGCCACCATAGGTTACGGTTGAAGGTATCACAACCGAACCTTTATAATGATTACTGTAGTACGTCACACTCACAGTTGTGCCGTCGCTGTTTTTGTTATAATAAATACCGTCTATGTAGAAGTCATACGCCCAGGTTGATAATGTTGCCGATAATAGCATGGCAACAACCAACAATTTCTTTATCATTTGTTTCATGATGCGACTTATTTTAATAGAGAAATAATAATAGATAATATTGCAAACGCAACGGAAATGACGCCGATGCGCATCGACATTCGCGTTTCGTAGAATGGATGGTCCCAAAAGAATCGGATTTTGGAGCCTTTGGTGATTGTCACTTCGTCGGCATTAGAAAGACTTCCGAAGAGAAGTCGCTGTGAATTTGTGGTAAGAGCAACTGTGTCCATTGTCATATTTGCTGCACACCGATAAGCGCGATGTATCGACTTTCTTCCGTATGTAATTTTAACAACGGAAAGAAGTTTTTGCTCGTTAGAAGAATCCGCACGTCTTTCTCCAAAAATCTTTGAATAGACGCGATTGTTCAAAAATGCCACATCATCGTAATCACGAGGAAATTCGCCGATAGGCAACTGCAATACGTCGTCTTTTAGCACTGTCGCATTGCTTGAAATAATGGTCTTAACTTTATAACTCATAATATGAAGATTTAATAATATTATTAATTTGTTTAATGAAACGGCTGTGTCATACTTTTCCCATACACAGGCTTTGTTTCGCCTGCCGCTATTACGATATACATGCCGCGTGGCAGTGAAATCAAGGCATCTATACAGCGGCAGAAAAATGCGCCGCCAAGCAAATAAACCTCAGTCGCATTGCCTGTCAATAATGTTTTAATCAATTTTGCAAGTGCTTGGAGTATAAGTAAATAACACATCGCGACATAATTTTTGCAAAATTAATAATTAAATCTTAAAAAATTACCCCCCCCAGTTAAATTTTGTTAATTTGAGAAAAGTCGCGCTGTTGCGGTAAGTTGGCAGATAAAGGTCTGATTAGTTTTATTGCTGTCCGCTAAAACTTTTAGGTAATAAAAAAGGCAGCCAAATGCGTTAGGCTGCCTTTTATGGGTGAAAAATGTATTTACCTTATTCTTTCAGAGTCACGGATTATTTTGATGTCGTTGTTGATACCTCTGATGGCTCGATATGCAGCGAGCAGGGTGATAAGAGGAAGTACGCATGATTCATCCGGAGAAACTTTTGCTTCACTGCCGAAGATGATGATTGCAGCGGCAATTATTATGCCAAATGTGATGAGCATAGAGGCATATATGGCGGTCTTCTGTTTTTGTGGGTTCTTGAAGAGAAATATTGCAATGAAATAAAGTACAGCCGTAAGAATAGACGCTATCCATAGGATTGTGTTGCTCTCTACAGGGATAGTGATGCCGTCTGCGCTGCCGAGATTTGTAAAACTAAACCATGCCATAAATCCTGCGGCAATGAGGAGGAACAGTGATTGTATTCGTTGAATCATCATAGTGTATTGTAGTTTTTTGTATGTGATAAAAATAGTGTTTTATTGGCAAAGATAGTAATTCTTTTTGAAACTATGAAAACTTGTATGATATATTTGCCGTTGTAGAAAACTATTTTGCTTTTTTATATGAAATAAAAAGAATTTTGCTTACCTTTGACGAAAAATTAAATGTAATATCAAAAAAGAACAACACTATCATGGGTAGAAAAGGCAAGCTATATTTCAGATATGGGACAATGGGCTCGGCAAAGACTGCTTTGCTGTTGACAACGGCGTATAACTTTGAGGAGCGCAATATGTCTTATGTATGTATGAAGCCGGTTGTGGATACTCGAGACAAGAAAAACATAATTCGTTCGCGTATCGGCATTGAGCGAGAGTGCCAATGGATTTATGCAGATACGGATTTGTATGAATTTGCGCTAAATTTATACGAAAAAGAGAGCAAAATTGTCGACTGGTATCTTGTAGATGAGGCTCAATTCCTTACTGAGCAGCAGGTTGACCAGCTTTCCATGATTGTGGATGATTTTGGCAGCAATGTCATTTGCTATGGTCTTCGCACTGATTTTAAGTCTCGACTTTTCGAGGGTTCTCGTCGCCTTTTTGAAATTGCTGACACAATAGATGAGATTAAGTCTACCTGTACCTGTGGCAATAAGACTATAATCAATGCCAGAATAGACGCTAATGGCGATTTTGTAGAGGAAGGTGCACAAGTTGAAATTGGTGGCGATGACCGATACATCGCTGTGTGCCGTAAATGCTGGCGAAATAAGCGTATTGAGCAGGCAGAGAGAGATGTGCTGCCTTATATGCCGTCGATTAAAACTAAAAAATAACCAATTCTTGAATATATGATACTTTTAGACCTTAAAAATTTTGAAAGATTTTCACACCTTAATCCTCTGATTTATGAAGCGCTCTCTTGGGCGGCAACACACGTTGATGACAAGTTTGAAAAGGGGTGTGTATTGATTGCTGATGGATTAGTGAAGGTGAATATGGAGGAGGTGGCGATGATGCCGGCTGAAAAGAAAATGCTGGAGGCGCACCGCAAGTATATTGACATTCACATTCCTCTGTCTGAAGATGAATATATAGGGTGGTCGCATGTAGAAGACCTCAAGAATGTGATTGAGGCGTATGATGCCGAACGCGATATAGAGTTTTTTGGAGATGCTGCTCAGAATATCTTTAAGGTTGCGCGCCGACAGGCTGTAATCTTTTTTCCTGAGGACGCGCACGCTCCTAATATCGGAATAGGGCTCCACCATAAGTTGTGCATAAAGGTGCCACTATAAAGAGCCCGTCTCAATATCTTTTTACGAAACTGGATATAAGTCTATCACAACCTCCACCGGGCAATGGTCTGAGCCAAATATTTCAGTGTGGATAGCTGCGCTTACGAGTTTGTCGTCAAGGCGTGATGACGTGAGAAAATAGTCAATACGCCACCCTGTGTTCTTTTCACGGGCTTTAAATCTATAGCTCCACCATGAGTATATCCCCTCTGCATCGGGATAAAAATGCCGGAAGGTGTCTGTGAAACCACTGGAAAGCAGCGCTGTGAATTTATCGCGCTCTTCATCGGTAAATCCGGGATTGCGCCGGTTTGTCTTAGGGTTTTTGAGGTCGATTTCTTTATGAGCTACATTCATATCGCCGCACACTATCACCGGTTTCTTGCTGTCAAGTCCCTTTAGATATTCGCGGAAGTCATCTTCCCACGTCATGCGGTAGTCAAGTCGTTTAAGCTCGTCTTGAGAATTTGGTGTATATACTGTCACCATATAGAAGTCGCTGTATTCCAGTGTTATAACACGTCCTTCAAGGTCGTGATGGTCAATCCCTATGCCATATGCTACAGACAGTGGTTTATGGCGCGTGTATATCGCTGTGCCGGAATAACCCTTTTTCTCGGCATAGTTCCAGTAAGACTCATATCCTTCAAATTGCAGGTCAAGCTGTCCCTCCTGCATCTTTGTCTCTTGAAGGCAGAAAAAGTCTGCATCCAGCTCTTTGAATATGTCACCAAATCCTTTTTGAACACAGGCGCGAAGCCCGTTGACATTCCATGAAATGAATTTCATATTATTTTGCATATAAATAGTTATCTTGCCATTCGTTTCATCAAGTTGTATGATGGTATCACTCCCAGCTCACCTGCTTTTGATAGGTCATCGCTGCCTTTTTGTCGCTGTCCAAGCTGCATATATATAAATCCGCGGTTGTAGTATGCCTCGCCGAAGTCCGGTTTGAGTGAGATTGCTGTGGAGAAGAGCGAAAGAGCAGACGTGTAGTCGTTGGCTTCAGCCAGGATGACGCCTTTGTTGTAGTAAGCAAAAGCCATTTGCGGTGAAAGTCGTATTACCTCGTCGTAATCACTGATTATGCTGCGCAAGTCTGCCTGTAGTTTTGCGTTAGCCGGCTTAAATTCCTCTGAATTAAGTGCCTCTGTGGGCTGCGTGTCTCGCTCCAGCAGGGCAAGTTTGTATTTTGCAACTGCTCGCATGAAGTATGCCGGAACAAAATCCGGGGTTAGTTCTACGGCTCGTGTGAAGTCTTCTATTGCGCTTTTGTAATTTCTGATGGTCATGAAGTCCATTGCACGCGCAAAGAAGTCTATTGCGCGAGGAGTATGGGTGGCAATGTATGAGTTATAGTATTCTATGGAGTTAAAGTGCTGCTGCACAATTTCCTCGTCAGTTATTGGCGCATCTACATCAGTCACCTGAAGTAAACGTCTGAGGAGCCTTGTGCTGTTAATGTCATCAACTTCCTTTATGTAGTATGGCGTTTCCTTCAGCTGGTTTGTGGTGGCGTAATATGTGAGCATGAAAATTGGGCACAGGCGAATATTGACGTCTCTGTCTTGAACCTTGCCGCGAATGCTCTTATTGTTGTACACTTCATCCACATTGTGCTCGTTTTCGATTGTTAGCAGCGTGCTAAATTTCTGTGTGACAAGCGCATCCGGCGTGGTAGCGTCTTTTTCACTCTCCCTTATACTGTCTTGAGCCGCCTTTTCTCGTGATTTTTCCGCCACAGCATCAATGTTTTTAGATAGGGCAATGGCGCGGTTGTAGTCTTTTTCTGCGTTCTTGCGGTCTCCCATTTTTTCATATATCTGCATACGGGTGAAAAGCGCGCCGTCAAAGTCCGGGAATTGATCCACAACCTTGTTGATGTCCGCGAGCGCCAACTTAAAGTTGTTCGTCTGCTGATACAACATTGCACGGTTGAATAGAGCCCGGTAGTCGTCTTTATTGAATTGGAGAACTTTAGTAAAGTCTTGTATAGCACGGTCATTATCGTGAACTTCTGCCAGGAGAAGACCGCGGTTGAAGTATGCAACTGCATTCAACGGGTCAAGCGTCAGAGCATAGTCATAGTCTGCCATCGCACCGAAATAATCATCAAGGTTGTAGCGAAGAAAAGCGCGGTTTATAAAAAATCCCGCATAGTGAGGCTGCAGCTTTATAGCCTCGTTCATGTCATCAAGCGCACGCTGATAGTCTTTTTCACGCTTTATTGCAATGTCAGCACGGATGACGTATGCATTTATTGCGTTCTTATTCAGCTCAATAGCATGGTCTAAATCGCTCATTGCTGAAACAGTGTCACCCTGGGCGAGATGAAGGCGGGCGCGACCGATATAGCCACTGTCAAAGCGAGGATGTGCCTTAAGTAGAGCAGCATAGCACTCTTCTGCCTTGTCATAGTGTTTTAGCTCTTCTTCGGCTAGTGCCTTGTTGAAAAGAATACCCTTGTTTTCAGGCAGCATAGCCAGTGCCTTGTCATAGTCCTCGATTGCCCCCTCCGTGTTGCCCAGATTTTGACGTGCCACGCCGCGTACCTCATAAGCATCTGTGATAAAAGGATTTCTGTCTATCGCAAGCGTAGCATCCTCCTGAGCTCCCGCATAGTCCTCAAGGTTCAGCTTGGCAATAGCACGAAAAAAATACGGTTGCGCAAGGTATGGCTTAGCCTGAATTACCTGGTTAAAATACTGGATTGACAGCATATAGTCCTCAAAATAGAGCGCATTCTGCCCCACGCGCAACACTTGCTCCGTATTTATCTGTCCATTCGCCACAAGTCCGCACAATGACACCAGTACAATGACTAAATTTTGTATGTATTTTATCGTCTTCGCAATCATAGTGCAAAAGTAGTCATAATTTTTCCAATTTGCACACACATTTTGATTTTTTAGCAAAAAAAGATGCAACCTTTATTGGGCTGCATCTTGTCACGAGAGATATAGAATTTGAATTAACTCAAAATTATTTCTTGCGACGGTTACCGTAACGGCTCATGAACTTATCTACACGGCCGGCGGTGTCTACGAGCTTCTGCTTACCTGTATAGAATGGGTGAGAAGAGCTGGTGATTTCAAGTTTTACCAATGGGTAAGTTACACCATCGATTTCAATTGTCTCCTTTGCTGCGACAGTAGAGCGTGTAATGAAGATTTCCTCATTTGACATGTCTTTGAATACTACTTCGCGATAGTTTGATGGATGAATGTCTTTTTTCATTTTATGATATATATCTTATTATTACTCAATTAGTTAACATTGCGCTGGTAGGGCGCGTCTGTTGTAATGGCTTGCAAATTTACGCATAATTTCCGAAATAACAAAACTTTACGCCCATTATTTAACAAATCTCGAAAATTTACACGAAAAATTTCGGTAATTACTAAAAAAGCATTACCTTTGCAACCACGATACGGAGTGATGCTCGAGTGGCTGAAGAGGCACGCCTGGAAAGCGTGTAACCGTCAAAAGCGGTTCGGGAGTTCGAATCTCCCTCACTCCGCAGATAACACGCTAATTTACAACAAATTAGCGTGTTTCTTTTAAGAGCGATAAGCATAAAAATTGTTCTCGTATTTGTTAAAAAAAAGACAAAGAATGGAGTTTTTTGGCACCATTTGGAGTCTTTTGGCAAAGGAGGTATGCAAATACCTTGTTAAAGTTTCACAAGCCATGGCAAGTACGAAATTCTATCTTGACCACCGCAACGTCGCCGACGGTTGCGAGTGTCCGTTGAAGATTGCTATCTTCACGGCACAAAACACGAGTTTTATAAATCTCGGTTTTAAGTTGCTTCCGAAACAGTGGGATAAAGCAAACTTCCGAGTAGTGAATCACCCCCAAAAAGAGGCTCTAAATCTGCTGCTTAACCAGCGTAAGCAGGAAATCGACATGCTCATTTTTGAGTACACTAAAAGCGGCAGAACTGAACTCACAGCGAAAGAAATTAAGGACTTAATTCTTGCACGTGACAAAGAGGGCACTGAAAAGGAAGTCCCGAAAAACGCTTTCGTTCCCTACTTCGAGCGTTTTATTCAACGCTATAAAGGGCGTACCTACGACCTCTATAAATGCACATTAAAGAAGGTCATCACCTATGTAGGTATGCAAAAAGTGGGAACAATGGTTTTTGAGGACATCAACAAAGAGTGGCTTTACGGCTTTGATGCGTTCCTCGCACAGA
>JBJECS010000175.1:0-2325 GCA_051871335.1 Muribaculaceae bacterium
GCAAGACGACAAATAGAAGCCCAAAACACGTGAACAGACAATACGATAACCATCAATCATGCTCATTGTCGGTCTAATGACTGATTTGGGTTAAAATATGTGAAATTATCACGGATTTATTTGGCTGTTCGGAAAAAATGGAATATCTTTGCATCGCTTTTCAAATGAGGCACGGGCGTTTAGCTCAGCTGGTTTAGAGCATCTGCCTTACAAGCAGAGGGTCGGCGGTTCGAATCCGTCAACGCCCACAAGATATAGTTTAGATTTTTTAAGTAGGTAGGTAATTGCGAACTTTGTGAAATCTCACAAAGTTTTTTATTTTATACGGAAATACAAGTGTATGCGGCATATATTTGTGATTTTCGCTACAAATCACTAACTTTGCATTCTAAATAAAGCATAAGACATGAATAGAATTAAACATATTTTACTGGTATTTGCCGTTTTCATCGGCTTTGCCCTCACATCTTGCGGCAGCGACGAGCCAACGCCGCCCCCCACACCCACACCGTCAGGAAACCGCACAATCCTCGTATACATGGTAGCCAACAACTCTCTTGGCGGCTCTACCGAAACCTCGGGCTATGACTATTCAGACCGCCAGGAGATGATAGCGGGAGCAATGAAGGGAGACCTCAATGGATGCCGCTGGATTGTCTACTATGCGCCCAAACACGGCGACCCTGTGCTGGAAGAACTTACCGAGGATGGCTTTACCACCCTCAAGACTTACAGCAATACGGAATATTCCGTATCTCTAAGTCGCATGAAAGAGGTGTTCGCAGATATGAAAGGCTTTGCGCCGGCAAATGAATACGGTCTTATACTGTGGAGTCACGCAAATGGCTGGCAGCAAAATGGAATGTATGAATACAATTCTAAAAGCCTTAAAGCCTTTGGCGACGACCGCGGGAAAATGATGAATATCACCACTCTGCGCGATGCGCTGCAAGGTCAGGGCTTCAAGTTTCTCTATGCCGATGTCTGCTATTTCAGCAGCGTAGAGGTGGTGTATGAGCTGCGCGACGTGATAGACTGCTTTGCAGGCTGCGCCGCACGTCTCCCTGCAGACGGGATGCCTTACGACCTGAATATGAAATATTTCACTGCTGAAAATTACGACCTCGTAAGCGCCGCCACCACTACATTCGCATATTACAACGACCGCCCGGACCCGTCTGACCGCTGGTGTACGATGTCTGTGATGAAAACAGCCGGAATGGATAAACTCGCACAGGTCACCAAACAAATTTATCAGGCTTCAGACTATCCTCAAAATTACCATCCACAAGTGATGGAAGACTATGGCACATGCTATTACTATGACCTTCAGCACTTTGTGCAAGCACTCGGCTCTCCACTATTCACGGAATGGCAGGCAGCTATTGATGACGTGGTGATTTACAAGGCAGCCACTGCGAACCTTGTGGGGGGAACGCCAATACGGAGCCACTGCGGACTGTCGACCTACATCATGCCTGATGAAATTCACTCTACTTACAAGAATTACAATACCCTGAGCTGGTATAACGACGTAGCAAAATATCAGCCATTACCTCAATGATTCAGACACCCGAAATACCGAAAGAGCAGCTTGAGGAAGCATCCAAAGAGCTGGCAGAACTAAAATCGCTGTCGCTTGACGAGCTAATAAACCGCGCGGTGGAGTCTATGGTTCAATTTGCCATAAACCTCGCCATAGCGATTATTGTGTTTTACATAGGTAAATTCATAATAAACCGCATACACAATATCGTTGCGGTAATCCTGCTTCGCCGAAAAGCCGACCGCTCGCTCACCACATTCCTCTTGAGCCTGATACGGATGGTGCTGTATTTCGTGCTTATTATAATATGCGTGGGTATTCTCGGCATAGAGACCAGCTCTTTTCTCGCCCTCTTTGCCTCTGCCGGCGTAGCGATAGGTATGGCACTGAGCGGCACGCTTCAGAATTTTGCAGGAGGAGTACTTATCCTGCTGCTTAAGCCCTATAAGATAGGCGATTACATCGAGGCGCAAGGTTATGCGGGAACAGTGCGTGAAATACAGATATTCCACACAATAATCTGCACTCCAGACAATAAATCCATCATCCTGCCAAACGGGTCACTGTCTACAGGCAGCATAAATAACTATTCCCGAGAGGATTACCGCCGCGTGTCGTGGGATATTTCGATTTCATACGGCGACAGCGTGGAAAGTATGCGCAAGGCAGTGCTGGAAATGTTTGCGAATGATGAGCGTATTGTGGAAAAATACGTTGAAGATGACCGTGTCAAACACAATGAACCGGCAGACGGGATTAAAGAGGAGGATGAAAATGAG
>JBJECS010000176.1:0-12100 GCA_051871335.1 Muribaculaceae bacterium
ATAATAAGTCGCCACATTTTCAGCAGTTTTACCATACTTGTTTGTAACTACAGCTTTAAGAGTGACAGTTTTATTTACAGTGTAAGAAGTCCCTTCAACAGCAGTCTCTCCGGCATAAAGCTGTAATGTTGCGCCATAAGCATCGTTGTATGTCACGAAGACCTCAGTTCCAGCATCTATATAGCCGCTTGCCATTGAAAACTCCGGAGCTGCCGGCGTCGGTGCCACTACAGTGTAAGAACCTGTGAGAGCTTCACTGTCTTCATATGTGCCCTTTTTCGCGGTAACATTAACATCTATTTTGCCGGCAGTAATGTCTGCCTCTGCAACAGTGTATGTATAAGGAAGTCCTGCGCCTTCAAGAGTTTCAGAACCTATTGTACCATAAAGTTTAGCACCATCTGTTATACTGCTGATGGTAAACGAATCACCAATGGTTAATTCCTCTGTGAAAGCAATATTTGTAGTAGGAGTTTCCACCTTAGTTGATGAAGCAGTAGATTCGTAGGTGACAGTTACCGCAGCTATTCTTGAGTGTCCGCCTGCCTTATTATCCTGTGTGAAGACAACTTGCGTTTCTCCCTCTGTAGAAGTATATGTCCCTGTTGGTTCTGTGTAAGTATAGGTTCCATTGCCAGTCGTTTTATAAAGGTATTTTTCCATTCTACCTACACTGAAATAAATTACGATTTTTTTAATGACAACTCCCGTTTTGGCACTAACGTCCATTGTTCCTCCGCCATATAAGCGGATTGCAGAAATAGAGGAAAAATATTGAGCATCATTGTCGCTACCCTTTGAAAAAGTTAATGTAAAATTCTCATCTGTTGAAACGTTTATACCACTTAGAACTTTGTCATTTTTATATATCTCACTAAATGTGATTGTAGTCTCATTTTGAAGCGGGTGATACAATTTAATTCTTGTGTACACTGCTTCAAATTCGCCTATTTTATTGAGAAAGTTTTTGAAAAGTGGGAAAATATACTTAACTTTGCGATACATTTAACGCAATTACAGGACTATAATATAGTATAAATTCAATTTTAACCCTTAAAACAACATCAGCCAATGAAAAAATACTTTTTATCGGCATCTTTGCTTCTGTGTGGCATGACTGGATATGCTGCGGATTTGTATTTATTTGACAAGGCAGATTTCCTTAGTGGTTATTCTTCTGTTATAGAGGGGATAACACGAGTGGAATTTGCTTCAGATGGTATGTATGCAGTAAAAGACGGGCAGCGCATAGCAGTGCCAACGGAAAACTTAAAGCATTTCTGTTTTTATTGCGATTCGGAGACGTCTGTGCAGGTACAGGAGCTTAAAACGCAATGTGAGATAAGTGGAGAGATGCTGAATGTGAATGCGGCATATAAGGTAGATAATATCTCCGTCTATACCGTAGGCGGCATTGTTATGCGAAATGTGTCGCCAAATTCAACTACCGCTTCTATATCGCTAAAAGATTTGAATAAAGGTGTGTATATTGTGCGCATCTCTACAGGTAATGAAGTGATTACTAAAAAGATTGTCAAATAATTTTTCACACAGCAGATATGAATATTCTTAAAAATACGATATTGATTTCCGCCATGGTGATATCATCACATTGCTCTTATGCGCATAATCCGAGTACGGGAAATATTTACGTCTGGAGTGGCGGTAACGTGGTGTATAAGGAAAAGGCAAATGTGCTGGAAGACATTCGTCTTTCTGAGGACAAGAGCACTATAACATTGCTTGACGCAGACAAGCAGGTGATGTATTCGGCGGCTTATTCGGCTATAGACAGCATAGGCTTTACTCCTGTTTTGCCTAAGGCAGACATACTGGACATTGAGTTTTTCGGCGATGGTAGTGCTGTAGATAACTCCCCGATGAAAAATGCCGTAACTTACCATTCCGGTAGTGTAGTAAGACCGTGCTGGAACTATGATTTACAGCGCATTGGCGTACGCTCGCAGACGGCATGGGGCGGAAACGACCAGACTTCAGGATATTATAGCATAAATCTTGCGCCATTTTTCGACAAACTTGCAGACGGGTATTCTGTTGAGGCGATAGTAATGACAAATCAGAAGAAGGAAGGTACAGAGGCAAAGTGGTTTAGCTGCCATCAGGGTGGCGGTCCGGGAGGACTTATGGTTACCAAACAAAACAAGCTGACGTTCCTCGTAAACACGACCGGCTCCAATTATGCATGGGGCGCAGAATGTGATTATGACATAAATCAGTACTACCACGTTGTGGGCATATACAGCAAGGCGGAGCAGAAAGTGTATCTGTATGTAGATGGCAAGCTAATGGCTACGACAAATGCCCTTGGTGACCTTACCAGGCCGGGTAGCGACCAGTCACAGTGGTGGGCTATCATGGGCGACCCGCAAGACGGAAAGATTGACCAGCAAATGCCGGGTGAAATCTATTCTATCCGCATGTATGACAAGACGCTCAGCCCGATAGAGGTGGAAATGCTTTATGAGAGTGTCAAACTATATCCGGAGGTGATGCCAAAGGCTGACATCCTTGACGTGAAATTCTGCTCAAACGGCTCAGCGCTTGATGCTTCACCAATGTGGAACAGTGTAGCGACATATGCAAATAGCACTCTTTCTACATACTGGAATAATGAATATGACTGCTATGCCGCACATTCTACAGCAGAATGGAATTCAAAAGACAAGGGACACTACCATATTCCTTTGACAGACGATATGTTTAACAAGCTGTCAGACGGATATACAATGGAAGCAATCGTTATGACCCCTGAAAAAGGTGCTAACGCCGAGGCTAAGTGGATTGCTTGCCATCAGGGAGGCGGTCCGGGTGCAATAATGGTGTCAAGCGATAATAGGCTCACATTCTTGCCTAACACATCTACTACAGGCTATTGCTGGGGAGCGCAGACAGAATACAACATAAACCAGTTTTACCATGTGGTAGGCGTTTATAACAAGTCTGAAAGCAAGACGTATCTCTATGTAGACGGCGAACTGAAAGCAACGGCAACTGCTCAGGGCGATTTGACTCGTCCGGGCACAGACAAGTCTTATTTCTGGGCTATTTTCGGTGACCCACAAGACGGAGGACAGCAGCAGTGTATACCTGGAGACGTGGTCACTTTCCGCCTTTACGACAAGCCATTTGCACAAAGTGATGTCGATATGCTCTGGGATAATATTCATCCGGGAGGAAGCACAGAGACAAGCGCACGCCTTGTGACTGGCATTAATTACGTTTCAGACGTGCATATCAAAAGTGGCGGTAAGTTTGAAATCTATGGCACAGGATATGAAGATGGTGATATGGTTCGCTTTACATCCTGCACTAATTCAAACCGCGTATATTACACATACGGATATGTATCGGAATATGGATATATCGTCAATATGCCGACAGACATAGTTGCAGATACCTACTCAATGACACTAATCCGCAATGATGAGTATCAGCGACTTGGCAACGTGACCTTTGATAAGGTAGTCACTTCGATGCCATCTCGAGCAAACGTGATAGCCCACCGTGGATATTGGGATAAATATGGTTCTGCACAGAACAGTCGTGCTTCGCTGCAATTTGCGCAGGATATTGGCGTATACGGTTCTGAGACAGATATTTGGCTTACTACAGACAACGTGCTGATGGTAAACCACGATGCAAGCTTTAGCGGTGTTACCATCCAAAATTCAACATATAGCCAGTGTAAAGACCTCACACTGAGCAATGGAGAAAAAATGCCGAGACTTGAGGATTTCCTTCAGATGATAAAGGATAACCCGGGCAGCACCAAGCTCATAATAGAAATCAAGGCTCACAGCACCACTGCGCGCAACCAGGCGGCTGCCGCAAAGGCTGTAGAACTTGTTGACAAGTACGGTGTTGCCGATAAGGTTGAGTATATATCATTCAACTGGGACGCATGCCTTAAAGTGATTGCATTGCGACCGAATGCAAAGGTCGCATACCTTGATGCAAGCAAGACTCCCCAACAGCTGAAAAACGCAGGCTTTACTGGTCTGGACTATGAGCAAGGCTCTATGCGTAATAATTCAGGCTGGTTTAATGACGCCCACAACCTTGGCTTGACAGTGAACGTATGGACACTTCGCTCACATGCAGACATAGTGGATATGATAGACCGTGGTGCAGACTATCTGACAACTGATATGCCGGAACATGCACGCAACGTAAAGCGGCATTACGATATTAATCAGTAATTATTCACGAAATAATACAAAAAATGCCCTTGCGTAATTGCGGGGGCATTTTTTTTACTTGAAAAATAGTGCATAATCAAAAAAATATTATTAACTTTGCAATCGCAAACGAAATCGGGGCGTAGCGCAGTTGGTAGCGCGCCACGTTCGGGACGTGGAGGCCGGCAGTTCGAGTCTGCTCACCCCGACAGAAGAAAAAGGAGATGCATTGTATGGTGCACCTCCTTTTCTTTTATGTTGCTGTCCGCCATACTTTTCTCTCCAATACGTTATTGTTCCATTTACTCGCATTAGTCCTGTCATGCGCTCTGACGTTGAAGTATTGAATACTACTCAAACAGCGATTATAAGTTCAGATAAAAGTCGACATCCTCAATAAGACAATCAGGCACCTTGTACCCCTTGCTCTCATAAGCTTCTTTAACTTCTTCAATAGAGTTATAAAAATCCTCTTTAGCTTCCTCTACTGTGTCCCCGGTGCCGATGAGTGTCACTTTATCGCCGGTCGTGTTATAGGCGATATACGTTCCGTCTGATTCTTTTTCGATACTCACTTTCATGTTAGCTTATTTTTGATAATTTGACATATTGTATGAAAATTTCATCCATTCATTGATGCCGCTTGCGGTACAAATTCATCCTTTACAAAACCGGCAATATATTTAGAAATAAATGATTCCGACATATCCAGGTGTTTCATACAGAAATCATAGATTAGTCCAAGCTCGCGCTCATCCAGTTTGTCGTCTATCAATGCAAGTTTAACCAGATAACCCAGAAGCTCCAAGACGCAGCTTGGTTCCAAATCCCTTATCAAAGCCGCACTTTCTGCCATCACCTTGTGCAAGTCGCGCTTTTGAATGTCCTTTAGCGTCCTTTCAGGGAAAAGAGAAAACTGTGCCACCATATTGAGAATATATCTTTCCTCATACTTATCCATCTTGCCATCGATTTCCGCCATTAATACACCGGCTGAAGCATTAAACCGGGCTATCGCGTCATGAAGACTGCTCCACCCGAATTCTTGCAGGTTATCTACTATCGAAATCATACCCTCATTTAGTGCTTTCTGTGTTTTGCTTTTCACAAATAGTTCAAGTGCGTGGATACGTATCGGGTTCACTGGGTGAGAGCCTCCAAGTATTTTCGTTCCAGATTCGCCAAGGAATGTTTGCAGACACTTCTCATTCTCTTCAAGCAGACCTTTTAGGTTGATATCAAGATTTTGAAGGTATAGTCCCGATGATAGCTTGAAGATTGCAGTTATGCATGCTTCAAGGTTTTCATTTGCCATATATCCATACCTGTCTGCGCCAAGTTCTGCAATTTTATTGAAAAGAGTTAGACGGTTTTTTAGGAATGCAGGGCAGCGTTTCTCTTCTATTTCTTCCGTGGAATATACAAAATTCCATAGCTTGCTTATCAGAGAGTCCTTATTGATGATATGCCCGATTTCATGACCTATCACATACTTTATTTCTTCCTCTGTCATCAGGTTGAAAAGACCCGAATTGATATTCACGATGCTTGGCAAATCATCATCTCCGCCAAGAGATGCACACGCATTCACTTCTGCGTCCCCGGTGATATAGAAGTCAAGTTTTCCATTATACCCAAGTTTTTCCTTGACCTCATGGCAGAGATTATAAAACTTTGGCAGAGTCGTTGGCTGAACTTTCAGGCTGCTGCCCTGAAGCATACTGTGATATGCCTTGTCAGACTCTGCATCTCCGCAGCTCAGTCTTATCGGATTCATTACGTCGCCTTGCAGAGCTTTGTATATTTGCTCCGCCAGTATTGTATGTAACTCTATTTTCGGATTTAGTTCTCGCATATTTTTCAAAGATTTATTTCGTTAAGGTAATTAAGAAACGAACTGCCGGGTTGTTCTTTCTCATCTTGTTTATTTTGGTTTTCTTCTCCACTTTCTTCTGTTGCCGGCGGATTCACACCAAGGAATGGGAAAACCCCGCCACATAGGTCATAAAAACGTTTAAATAGTGCCTTCAGCTTCTCTGTCACTGTGCGCTTTTTCGCTTCTCGGCTGCCGCCTGCACCAAACAGTGGCATGGGTGGCAAAATGCCTGCTATGCCTGTGCCTGACTCCCGGATTTCTCCGTCGCGGAACGATTGCTGTAGAAATTCCACCGTCTCCCCAGGTCTCAGGTTTTCTGTTGCGATTAGTTCTTGCAGTTCTTTGCCCAATTTTTGACGCACATACACTGCCCATTCGTCATTTATATTGATTCCCGCCGAAGTATTCTGAACAAATTGCATAATCAGGTCCTCCTTATCACGCAAGTCGGGTGTTGCGCCAATAGATTTCTTGATTTTTACCACAAGATTGGAATCATGTACCGAGTCGCCATTCTTTTGAGACACAAGGTATAGAATATAGTCAATGTTGATTTCTACCGACTTCACAAGCTCTATCTCAAACACTATGTCATCATTCACGTTCACCGCTTCTCCCTTGCCTTTGCGACGATACTTATCGTAAAGGTCAAGATACAAGCCTTGATAGTCCTTATATTGGTCATCGCTTAATATCTCACTGCCCTTAAACTGGTCAAAGCTCTGAAGGATATTTCTATATCGTAGGATTGTGCTCCACCGTCTGATAAACTCCTTCTCGGCTTTTTCTCCCACTATTCCCTTCTCAAGTGGAAAATCTTCAATCACACCTTCCACAAGTGGCTTATAGCCTACAGTCTCCGTCCCGTCTTCATTTTTATAGCCATTATAATATTCATCAAAAGTTTTGATGAGTACCAGTCCTCCCGCTTCTTTGTCGCCAAACAGCTCAAGCGCAGCATTCGTCGCCGGCTCAAGATTGCGGAAACATATTATGTTCCCAAAATTCTTTATGCTGTTCAGGATGCGGTTCGTCCGTGAATACGCTTGGATTAGTCCATGCATTCGCAGGTTTTTATCCACCCACAGTGTGTTCAGCGTCGTTGCGTCAAAACCCGTCAGAAACATATTCACCACTATCAGCAAATCTATCTCCCGGTTCTTCATTCTCAGAGAAACATCCTTATAGTAGTTCTGGAATTTCTCCGACGACGTGTCATAGCTCGTGCCAAACATCAAATTATAGTCTGCTATGCACTTTTCAAGGAAATCCCGGCTCGACTGGTCAAGTCCATCTGTGTTTTCTGAATTTTCATCACAGCCAAACTCCTCTTCTGCCTCATTGGGTGCATAGCTGTAGATGGTCGCTATCTTCAGCCGTTTATTTTCCGGTAGCTCTTCCATTTGTCGCATCAGTTCAGTATAGTAGAGCTTCACAAACGGAATACTCGCCACCGCAAATATCGAGTTGAAACCCTGAAGCTTGGTTTTAACCTTAACCTCTTCTACATCCTTCTTTGCCTTTGCAACGCTGCTGATATTCTGGAGCTTGTTAAAGTCATAGTGCTGCTCATTACGCTTGGTCTTTTGAGCAAAATGTTCAAGGATATACTGTGATATATAGCTTATGCGGCGAGCATCCATAAGGATTTTCGCCTGGTCGATGGCTGGTACGCTTTCATGCTTGATTTCATCCTCCGGGCGTAGCGTCCGTATATAGTCCACACGGAAGGGCAACACATTTCCGTCGCGAATAGCGTCTACTATTGTATAGCTGTGCAACTTTTCTCCAAACGTACCCTCTGTCGTTGTAAATTCTATATCTCGTGTCGCACCCGCATTGTCCGGGAAAATTGGAGTGCCCGTAAAGCCGAAAATATGATACTTCTTGAATTTCTTCACTATCGCTCTGTGCATATCGCCAAACTGAGAGCGGTGACACTCGTCGAATATCATCACCACATGCTCTGTGTAAATCGGGTGAGTCGCGTTTTTACCAACAAAATTGCTCAGCTTTTGAATTGTCGTTATGATTATGCGGCAATTCGGGTCATTCAGTTGTCGCGTCAGAACCGCTGTCGATGTATTTGAGTTCGCCGCGCCCTTTTCAAATCGGTCATACTCCTTCATTGTCTGATAGTCAAGGTCTTTGCGGTCCACCACAAACAACACCTTGTCTATTTCCTCCATCGACGACGCAAGTCTCGCCGTCTTGAATGATGTTAGAGTCTTGCCGGAACCGGTCGTGTGCCAGATAAAGCCTCCTCCTTCTCGCTTTCCCCACGTCTTCAGATTGCTCGATGTACGTATCCGTTGAATAATGCGCTCCGTCGCCGCTATTTGATACGGCCGCATCACAAGTAGCAGATTTTCTGATGTGAACACACAATACTTCGTCAAGACATTCAGCAGAGTATGCTTTGAAAGGAATGTCTGGGTAAAATCCACAAGGTCTCGTATCGGCTCATTGTCAAGACGTGCCCAGTAAGACGTGAACTCAAACGAATTGCTCGTTTGCTTCTTGCTTCCCCTGTTTTGCTGCTTTACATGGCTGTCACGAGTCGTATTGCTGTAATACTTCGTCAGAGTACCATTGCTGATTACGAATATCTGTACAAACTCAAACAGCCCGCTGCCCGACCAAAACGACTCCCTGTTATACCGGCGTATCTGGTTAAACGCTTCTCGGATATCTACGCCGCGGCGTTTCAGCTCTATGTGTACAAGAGGTAGACCATTCACAAGGATTGTCACATCATACCGGTTTTCATGGCTGCCTCCTTCTGGCACATATTGATTTATCACTTGCAGAGAATTGTTATGGATATTCTCCTTGTCGATAAGATATACATTCACAAACGTCCCGTCTTCGCGTGTCAATACCTTCTTGTGGTCCTCCTGGATAGTGCGGCTCTTTTCCACGACGCCCTCATTGGGATTGCCCAGATATTTCTTGAAAAAATCTTCCCACTCATTCTCCGTAAAGCGTATATTATTAAGCCTTTCCAGCTGAAACCGCAAATTCGATATCAGCTCCTTTTCACTGTTGATTGGCAGATACTCATACGCTTGACGTTCAAGACGCTTGATAAAGTCGGCTTCCATTTCAGCCTCACTCTGATATTGTGCACTGCTATAATAGCCGCCCTCAAACTCCGCCATTACGGTCGATTCCGTATTCTGTGAAATACAATCGTATTCTTTCATATTTGGTGATGATATTAATTATTTCTTAATTATTTTTTGTCCGACACGTCTGACCTGTCCGACCTCATGCTAAACTGGTTCTCCATTCTCTTGCGATATTGCACTCTTGCGGCATACATTTGCTCGCGTATGCCTCCATTTTGCAAGAATTGCTCTTGCTGCTTTTCTATCATACGATTAAGCATATAGGTTGCTTGATTTATGAGCGTGATGCACAGATTGCAATATTCTTCAGAATTCATTTTTGATGTATATTGGGTCGGATTAGAGATGAAGTCTTCGCTCATTAGGTATTCACGCAGCTTAATAGTGCGAGCTCTGTTTTTATCCCACTGTTGCAATTCATTTTGCCTCAGATAGTCCTCATAGTCAAGCATTAGCTCTTCAAGTGAAGCTTTGGCTACATTGGTAAGCTTTATTTCAGTCTCGCTTGATGTCATTGACGCTTTGCTTCCCTCTGCTATATTCTGCTTTCCACTGCGTGCAGCCTGAGCCATTTGGTCCCGGGTCCGGCTGCCAATCATGATATATTGATCTACAAATATCATTGTTAGGTCATAGATTATTTCACTCAGTCTATATACTCTGAGTTTGCGGTATCCTCCTTTACTTCTCAAAAATCCACTCATGTCGTAACTGTTTCATTTCAATGATTAAAAATACGTCTCAATTCTCTCGTCCGACTGGTCTGACAAATGCCAATTACTCTTCCGATAGTCATACCACTTTCTCCTTAAACGTCAGCAGCTTATTCCTATAATACTCATACTGAGCCTTTACAGCCGCTATCTCCGCCGGCAGTCCTTCACTCAAGTCGTTTACCAATGTCTCAAACCGGTCAAGGATATTTGCAATTTTTATTTGTAACTCGTAAGGGGGTATTGGAATAATCACTTTAGCTAAGTCTGAGCCTGATACTGAACAAATTTTTGCTTCATTTGCGTACTTTCTTACCTGATTATGGTAAAAACCGGTTCTGCAAACGTGAGATAGAAAATTTGGATACATTTTACTTTTGAAAATAAAACACGCGTCGTGTATTGCTACTGGTTCTTCTCCAAGCCAGGATAGTGCATTCCCTAAATCGTCTTTATTTTCACCGGCTGCTACTATCACAATATCATTCTTTTCTGCATATCTCATTTTTTTCGCTATTTCTTTATTTATGAAACCACGAGTCTTTGTGGCATAAAGCCCATAATAGGTGTATATGTCTCCATAGTGTATACATGGTGTACCTTCATCTGAGATATCTGTCCTCACGAAGCGTTTTCCTCGTATAAATGTCCCAATCTCGCCCATACTTTTCCACTCTATCCTATACCTTTTCCCTCCGAATACCAGTTCGCTTACTTTTTGCTCATCATCGGTCCCGAAGCCGCTGGCGGAGGGATTGAAGTTGAGTAAAAAGTTCCGATAATATTCATATTGCTCCTTTCTCGCTTGCAGCTCCGCTTGCAGCTCCGCTGCATATGAACTAAACTTGTCAAGTATCCGCACTATCTCCTCCTGCACATCTATCGGCGGAACTGGAATTGTAAACCGAGAGTATTTAGAAATCCAATATCTTGTATGTTCGCCTGGAACAAATCCAATACACTGCATAGCATAATGAATGTATTTGAAGTTTGCCGAATTAGATTTTGGATATAATATCTTCATTGCACTGCTTTTGACCTTAAAAGGAAAATCAACCCAATGAAAAGTTGTTGTAAAATCATCAAATATGATTGCAGGTTTTTTCTTTGATGCTGGATAAATCCCTTCTGTTTCATCTGTATATCCTAAGATAAAACTCTGCCCGGCAGTTAATACTGGAGTCTCATAGTTATCGTCATATTCTGTTGAACTAACAATGTATTTTGTCGGTTGCTCATAATCCAGCAAATCTCCCAACTCCTTATACTCAACCCCTTCCGGGCAAAGGCGGTCGATTAATTCTTGCAATCTGCTCATACGGCGACTCCTTTCTCTTTATTGTGGAAATACCTATTATAGAACACTAAATCAGCAAAAAATTCATCATCTTCAAGAAGAATTCGTTTTTGTCGTGCAACAAAAGTAAATCCATTGCCAAGCTCAAGAAGAAAATCTTGAAGATGATTGATTAGAGCTTTTTCTAAATCGGTTTCATAGTGATGAGTGCGACGCTCTAATCCGAGAAATTCTAGCACCATGGGGTCCTTAACAATCTCTTGTGCCTCCTGAGGTTTGCGCTCGCGTCGTGCTATTGAGAGGACAGATTCTTTGTCATTGCTAAGTAGTAATCTTTCGTAAAGCTGTGAATGTATTTGTCGTTCCATTTCTCGTGCTGTCCAGTTGCTGTTAATTGCCTCGTTTTCGTAGTATTCTCGTTTGTCTTTATTATTAATCTGAATAAGAGTCCTATATTGAGTCCAATTCAAAAGTGAACGCAGTGCGTTCACTTTTGGGTACTCAAGATAAAACTGTCGGCTAAAATTCAATTGACGGTATGAAAAATCACTGCCATATTCCGGTTCGAGTTGTGCCGCAAGTTGTTTTAATAATTTTGAACCATACTCTGCTCGCGACTTTCCCCCTTGCTCTTCTTCAACAATTCGTTGGCCTATGCGCCAGTACATCCGTACCCTGCAAAAATCAACTGTTCTTATCGCATTAGTGCGCGATTCAATTATGATTGTTCTAATATCATCTGTAATCATACCGCAACTTCTCTCTCTAATTCATCGATTATCCTGTCTATCTCTGTCCGCAACTCATTCTCTCGTGCCACAATTTGACGGATGCGCTCATTTAGCTCTTTTATGTCTACCTGTGGGCGTGTGTCCTCTGCCTCT
>JBJECS010000177.1:0-2277 GCA_051871335.1 Muribaculaceae bacterium
GTCGCGGTTGCTGACATTGACAACGACTCTATCATCGTCTTAGACAAAGTCCACAGATACTATGCGGCTGAAAGACTAACCAACATATTCGCTAACGTTCAGTTTGACATAAACTCCATACAGTCGCTCCTCCTTGCACGTCCATTCACTCATAATGCCCACATCAGCCATGCAAAACAGGCTAACATGTTTAAGACTGGTGCAGACATCGAGGATAAACAGTGGGCTGCCACTCCTAAAAAGCAAAACCCTCTTGCTGACTATACTTTCTCATTCAACGACGGCGACAATATGCCTTGCCGAACTGAGATTAACACCAAAATCGGTGTAGTGATAGCTCGATACTCCGCTCCTGAACTGACCGCCATCGGCATTTCTCCGGAAGTGACAAGCATTAACATTGACGCCGCCAAATTCAACGCAAAACTCGACATTAAATGGTCTTGGGATGGTGTGAAAGTTGACAATCTCTCAGACTGCAAACATGCTGTTATCCCTCGCGGCTACCAGAGAATTAAAGCTGCAAACGTCCTTAAGGCTTTCTTCCAATAATCATGAGACGTTTCCTGACATTATTGCTTATCGCAGCCGTAGCAGCCACAGCTTGTTACGACATTGCATTTGCTGTCAGGAAGAAAACTAAGAAAAAGCCTAATATCGAGCAAGTCAGGAAAAACCGCGACTCCGCTAACAGAAACAAGCAGCAGACCGCAAAGGACATCAAAGCTAAAGACAAGGAGCTCTCTCGACAAATCAACGAATTAGAGCGTATTGAAGCAAACATTTCTAAGTTCCAAGACCGCGTCATTAAGCTAAACGATGAAATCGACATCATCGACGCCAAAATTAAAATCATCGACGACTCTGTCTCTCTCCTTGAAAATCGGCTTTCTGCCATGAAAGCAAAATATGCCAGTGTCGTAAAAAAAGTTTATCTCAGAAACCGTAATGCAACCTCTGACCTCGCTTTTATCTTCTCAGCTGAATCTTTTTCCCAGGCTTATCGCAGAACTGAGGCTCTGAAAAGCATCTCTAAATGGCAGCGAGCCAAAGCCGAGGAACTCAGAAAAGCGAAACTCGCTTTAGACAAGAAGAAAGCTGAGCTTCAATCTCTCAAAGACTCCCGTTCTGAAATGCTGCAAGAGCTTGAGACTGAACTGCAAAAGCTCGAGGCTGAGCGTGAAAAATGCGCTAAAGTTGTCGCTTCTCTCCGTAAAGACCAGAAAAGGCTTAAACAAGTCCTCGAGCAGCGTCAGGCTGAAGAAGACAAGCTTAACAATGAGCTTCACCGCCTTATCAAGGAAAAAGAGGAGGAAGAACGACGCAAAGCCGAGAGAATACGAGAAAAAGCTCGTCAAGACTCTATCGCTGCTGCAAAAAAAGCTGAAGAAGATGCTAAAGCAGCGCGTGAGCAAGAACAGCAGAAAAAGAAAAATCAGGATAAAAAGAAAGACAATTCAAAAAAGGACGAGAAAAAAGACAAGGATAAGGAAAACAAACAGTCTCCTAAACCTAAGCCACAGCCTCCTGTGGAAAAGAAAAAGCCTATTGAAACCAAACCTGCTCCGGATTTCAGCACTTCCGGCTTCTCTACACTCAAGGGACGCCTGCCACACCCTGTTTCTGGCGACATCGTGCGTCACTTCGGTAAGAGCCAAGACATCGTGACTAAAATTTTCCGTATGAACTATGGCGTTGGTTTCTGCACTCGCGCCGGGGAGCCCGTCTCTGCCGTTTGCGATGGTAAAGTCACTGTCGTAATGCGTGGCAGCGGTTTCGTTATCATAAACCATGGCGTTTACAACACTGTTTACCGTGGCTTGAACGGCATTAAAGTCGCTGAGGGAGACTCTGTGAAAATGGGGCAAATAATCGGTAAAGTCCGTACTGACCCGGACGACCCGGAACATTGCATTCTCAGCTTTGAAATCATTCAAAACTCAACTAATATCGACCCGGAACCCTGGTTTCAATAGACGGTTTTACGTCACCGCCGAAATACCGCAAATATAATATTTTGCTCCCTGTCTCGTTATCTTTAATATGGGAAAAGCTCTAAATCGTCATATTCTTAAGGCACTCAGCATTTTTGGCGGCTCACAGGCTATTTCTATAGTCTGCTCGTTTGTACGAAACAAATTTGCTGCAATGCTGCTCGGCACACAGGGCGTGGGCTTGCTCGCAATTTTCAATAACGCTATTGACCTCCTCACTAACACCACGCAGCTTTCAATCCGCCAGTCTAACAGCGAATATGAGCATGGGCAGCGCACCAAC
>JBJECS010000178.1:0-2256 GCA_051871335.1 Muribaculaceae bacterium
ACCACCACGATGGAATTGTTTTTCTACTGTGGGGCAATTATGCTATAAAGAAAGGTGAATATATCGACCGAAGACGCCATTTGGTTCTCACTTCAGCACACCCCTCACCTTTATCCGCATCACGTGGATTTTTCGGCAACCACCATTTTTCACTTGCTAACGACTACCTAATAGCACATGGCAAAAATCCCATTGATTGGTAAGGCATTATTCTTTACACTATTGTATTTATGCGCTCTAAATTGTAGAGCTCAAGATACCACTACCGGAATATTTGACAGCAATTTCAAGACACTTCGAATATCGATAAACGGGAATTATCTCACCCCTCCTATTCTGAATATGCAGGCTGGAGACATAATGACGGTAGAGTTTGATGAGATAGCTGAAGATAGGCGCTATCTTAGATACTGCGTGCAACATTGCAATGCAGACTGGACACCTTCTTCACTTGTAGAAAGCGAATACCTCGACGGATTTAATATGGCAGATATTACAGACTACGATTTCTCACAGGCTACAATAGTGCATTATGTTCATTATCGTCTTTCTTTTCCAAATAACGACTTATATGTCACTAAATCAGGAAACTACCTGCTGAAAGTTTATGATGAGGAAGACCCTGAAACAATACTTCTTCAAACTCGTTTTTACGTTTGTGAGGCGGTAGCAAAGACTTCTGTAGAGATTACTACAAGAACTGATATTGACTACAACGAACACCACCAACAACTCTCGCTGGGCATTGATTGCACAAAGTCGGGAGTCAGAGACGTATTTACTGAGCTAAAAGTAAAAGTAATACAAAACAGCAGAACAGACAATATTGTCAACCTCTCTTCTCCGACTCGAGTGGTTGGGAAAAAAGCTTATTACGAACATCTTCGCAACCTCATATTTCCCGCAGGCAACGAGTATAGACGTTTTGAGAATACATCTGTTCATTACCCAGGAATGAGGGTGGAGAATGTTGAATATCACCATCCTTATTACCATGCCACTCTATTTATGGACGAGCCTCGCGCCTATGACCAGTATCTTTACGACCAGACTCAATTCGGACGCTATGTGATTCGCGAATATAATTCCTCAAATAGTGATATTGAAGCTGAATACGTTGCTGTACATTTTACACTTGATGCACCACATTACGCCAATTGTGAAGTACACTTAGACGGGGATTTTCTCTACCGACGTTTCTCTCCAGAATCTGCTATGACATGGAATAGAGAGACTGACCGATATGAAAAGACGCTGCTAATGAAACAGGGAGGTTACAACTATCAATATCTCGCTGTAAAAAACGGTGTTGGCTTTACGTCAACTATTGAAGGTGACAATTATCAGACAGTAAATGAATATACAATTTTGGTATATACTCGCCAGCCCGGCGACAGATACGACAGGCTGATTTCAGCAGCCATAGCATATTCAAATTACTGATACATAATCATTAAAACAATTATAATAAATTTGGAAACTGAAGAAAAGATAATGCTACAGATACAAGACAAATTAGTATCCCTTGACCTGGCAGAGCAATTTTTCTGCTGCGACTTAAACAAATGTCTCGGTGAATGTTGCATTGAAGGGGATGCAGGTGCTCCACTCACAGAAGATGAACGAGCTAAGATTGAGAAAATTCTTCCTGAAATTTGGGACGATTTATTACCGCAAGCTCAAGATGTAATTCGCGAAAATGGGGTATCTTACATTGATGAAGAAGGAGACCTTGTGACATCTATAGTTGATGGTAAAAACTGCGTTTTCACCACATACGGAGCAGGTGGTATGTGTCTGTGCGCAATAGAAAAAGCATTTCGCGAAGGGCGTGTAGACTTTATGAAGCCATGCTCATGTCACCTATATCCTGTTCGCCTCACTGAATATACGTCTTTCACTGCAGTTAACTACCATAAATGGAAAATTTGTAAATGCGCTGAAATCCTTGGAAGAAAAAATGGCATTAGACTATATCAGTTCCTAAAGACTCCTCTTACTATGAAATTCGGAGAAGAGTGGTATAACGAACTTGTACAGGCTTGTGAAGCATATTTAGGGGAATATGGAAATTCATAAATCCACTATTGCCCATACAATTACGTTGTCCTGGAGAATATAACGACGCCAAACTATGTTGGTGGTGTTTTTTTCTATTGTTTGCTGAGATATATGATACGACTTTTCGTTTATTTGTATTGTTTCAGCAGATATACTTACATAATCTCCCGTAGACAAGTCTCTTAACGAAATGCC
>JBJECS010000179.1:0-11857 GCA_051871335.1 Muribaculaceae bacterium
AACTACGACAAAGATTGCGAAATTCTTATCGACCGGCTCGAAAAGGCTGCTAATGCCGAAGGTTATATGAACCCTGAAGTTCAGTCTTCTATCGACTCGCTGAAGCTATTGCTTCACCACGACATCGACAAAGACTTTGACCTTAGCCGACAGGGGGTTAGCTTCTATCTCAAATCGGAAATCATGACCCGTATGTGCGGTAGCGACGGCGCTATTAAATTTTCTGTCAAAGACGATGCTGCTATCGACACTGCTCTCAACGTTTTCTCTACCCCTCAAAGATACCTCAACATTTTAGAGCCTAAGAAGAATAAATAGCCATGGAGCTAAAAGATATTCGGGAGGCTTTCCTCTCAAAAAATATGAAATCCGCCCTGAAAAATGGGCTTACATGTAAAGACGCACCTGTGCGTCTTTCACTATTTAACCTCGCCGGCTCTTCTGCAGCTCTCGCTCTGGCAAATATCTGTGACATTGACACTTACCACCCTATGATTGTCGTCGGAGACTGCAAAGACGACGCCGGGTATCTTTATCACGACCTGTCCAGGCTGCTCACTGAGCGAGAAGTACTCGTTTTCCCTTCGGCTTACAAGCGCGACATCAAATACGGACAAATCGACCCGCCTTCTCAAGTCGCTCGTACTGAAGCACTTAAGGCTTGGAAAGACGACCCGCAGCTTAAAATAGTCATCACTTACCCTGAGGCTATCGCCGAAGGTGTCGCTACTTGGAAGGAACTCGCCGAAAACAGCCGTAAACTCCACATCGGCGACAAAATCCCACCGCTCGCTCTTCGCGACTGGCTCCTCGAAAAAGGGTTTTTCAAAGTCGACTATGTCTACGAGCCCGGGCAATTCGCCATGCGTGGCTCTATCATCGACATTTTCAGCTTTTCTAACGAAATCCCTTTCCGCGTCGACTTTTTCGGCGACGAAATTGACACCATCCGTACTTTCGACGTCGAAACTCAGCTCTCCGTCAAAAAATACGACGAATTTACTATCACCGCCAACGTTAATCCCGAGGTTATTAATGTCTCTCTTCTCGACTTCATCGAGCCGGATACTCTTATCGCATTCCGCGACAAAGATTTCACTCTCTCTCGCATCCGGGATATCGCTGCCGAAACTTTCAGCGACAGCAGCATCATTGCCGACGAAGGCGACAAGGACGCCCTAAAACACGTTATCGACCCTGACGCTTATTCCATTAAGATTGAGCAATTTAACACTGTTTTCTTCTCCGCTGCAGGAAAACCGGATGTCGCTGCTAACGCTTCCATTGACTTCAAATGCGCTCCACAAGCGCTTTATCATAAAAATTTCGACCTTATTAGCGACTCTTTCACAGACTTCATCGCTAAAGGCTACAAAATTTTCATCCTCACCGACAGCGCCAAACAGATTGAGCGACTTAAAGAAATTTTCGCCGACCGGGGCGACCAAATTCAGTTCGCTCCTATCATCACCACTCTCCACGAAGGATTTGTTGACCATATCTCGAAAACCTGTATTTTCACCGACCATCAGATTTTCGACCGTTTCCACAAATACACTCTCAAGAGCGACCGTGCTCGTTCTGGGCGTCTCGCTCTGTCTCTCAAGGAGTTAGGTTCTATCACCCCCGGCGACTACATCGTCCACGTCGACCATGGCATCGGAAAATTCGCCGGCATGATTCGCACGAAGGTCAACGGAACTATGCAGGAAGTCATTAAGCTCGTTTACAAAAACGACGATATTATCCTCGTTTCCATCCACTCTCTCCACAAGCTCGCTAAATACCGTGGAAAGGATGGTGTGCCTCCTAAAATCAGCCAGCTCGGAACAGGTGCCTGGAACAGAATGAAAGAGCGAACCAAGTCGCACCTTAAAGACATCGCTCGAGACCTCATCAAGCTCTACGCTGCACGAAAGGAGGAAAAAGGTTTTCAATTTTCTCCTGACTCTTACTTGCAGCACGAGCTGGAGGCTTCTTTCATTTACGAAGATACACCGGACCAGTCCACTGCCACTCAGGCTGTTAAGGCTGACATGGAAAGTCCAAGACCTATGGACCGACTTATCTGCGGAGACGTCGGTTTCGGAAAAACGGAAGTCGCCATCCGAGCCGCTTTCAAGGCTGCTGTCGATGGAAAACAGACCGCAGTCCTCGTCCCAACAACCGTCCTCGCTTACCAGCACTACCACACTTTTAAGGACCGACTCCGCAACTTCCCCGTCCGTGTCGATTATCTCTCCCGCGCCCGCACTACAAAGCAAGTGACCGAAATTCTGAAATCTCTCGCCGAGGGCAAAATCGACATCATAATCGGCACTCACAAGCTCGTCGGCAAAAACGTGAAATTTAAGGATTTAGGACTCCTTGTCATCGATGAGGAGCAAAAATTCGGCGTCGCCGTTAAGGAAAAGCTCAAACAGATGAAAGTAAACGTCGATACTCTCACCATGAGTGCTACTCCTATCCCTCGTACTCTCCAATTTTCACTAATGGGGGCTCGTGACCTTTCGTCTATCATGACACCTCCGCCAAACAGATACCCTATCGTCACTAACGTCTGCACTCTCACCGACGAAGTTCTCGCAGAGGCGGTAAACTTCGAGCTCTCGCGCAACGGACAGGTTTTCATCATAAACCACAGAATTGAAGGACTTTACGACCTCCAGGCGATGCTGCGACGCGTCGTCCCTGACGCTCGTACTGTCGTCGCTCACGGACAAATGCCTCCCGCACAGCTCGAACAGATTATCATCGACTTCGCTAACCACGACTACGACGTCCTTATCGCTACAACAATCATCGAAAGCGGTATCGACATGCCTAACGTTAACACTATGCTCGTAAACAACGCCCAAAACTTCGGACTTAGCGAGCTGCACCAGCTCCGTGGACGTGTTGGACGTAGTTCCCGAAAGGCTTTCTGTTACCTTTTCGTCCCTCCACACGTCCCTCTCTCTCCCGTCGCTCGCCGCAGGCTTCAGGCTATCGAAAGTTTCAGCGAACTCGGAAGCGGTATTCACATCGCTATGCAAGACCTTGACATCCGTGGCGCCGGTAATCTCCTCGGCGCGGAGCAAAGCGGATTTATCGCAGACCTCGGATACGAGACTTACCAGAAAATTCTCAAGGAAGCCGTTCTGGAAATCAAAAACGAAGAATTTGCCGGCGTCATCGATGAGGACAAGGAACAGGAATTTGTATCAGACTGCTCTGTTGAAACCGATATGGAACTTCTCTTCCCGGCAGACTACGTTCCAACCGACAGCGAGCGCATTGCACTATACCAAGAACTCGACGGCATTGAGCGTGAGCTGGACCTTCAGGCTTTCAAGGCGCGAATCATCGACCGCTTCGGAAAAATCCCGCACGAAGCCGCTGAACTCATGCGCATCCCTCGGCTCCGACGACTCGCGCGACAGCTTGGTATTGAGAAAGTTAACCTCAAAATGGGAAAAATGTTTATTTACTTCGTCGGGGAAGACAACAAAGCCTTCTATCTCTCACCAATGTTCGGAAAGCTCCTCCACTATCTGCAAATAAACTCTCGCCGAGTCAAAATCCGTGACAACGCCGGAAAGCGCTCTTTCGTAATTGACGCCGTCCCCACCGTTGAAGAAGCCGTCGCCATCTTCACACAAGTCCTTGAATTATCAGCAATTTAGCCCTGCATCAATTCCCTGTGCCTATTCTGTCTGAAAAATTTCACCCTTGCAGATATTGTAATTCCGGGATATAATATCTGCAATTTCTCGCCACAACCATTTCTCGCTAAAGAATCCTCAAAAAAATCTATACCGTAGATTTTTTCACTCCATACTTCCGGGTCCTTTCGTCAGAAATAACCCCTTCAAAATTTAGTCCGTACGCAAAACCATATACATTGCCGTCTGCATCACAATACGGCTCTATATCATGTGGCTTATCCTCACAGTGACGCTCCACAGCAGCCATTGACGCCGGCATTTCAAACGGCAGTAAGCCTGACGGCTCTCGCTTGCCGAATATCAGGTCTAAGAAAACCTGCGTCTGAACACTGAAGCCTATTAGTATTGCATCTGCAAGTGGCTCTACCTCAGACAATACCGTCGGATTCGACATAGATATAACCACTATAACAGGCTTGCCACACATCTTCTCGTGAACTTCTATCAGCATATCCAGGTCACACTCGTTCTGAGCATATGCCTTCTTTCCCCGATAGTTACGGTCTTTTATCGGCTCATTAGGGTCAGTCGCTATACTCTTTTCCCGCGCCTCAACCGCTGTATATGGGCGATATTGCAGGGTAATAGGAATATACCCATTGCCGCCGGATTCTACGTCTTTTGGGTCATACCCCATTCTGTAGCTCTTTGGCGAATCTATAAACACTATCGCAAAATCCGCATCTTCCGCTCTTGACACCGGCGTATAATATTGATTTGCAAGACTTTCGTTCACAGGACTATAATCTTTTGCTGGCTCTATACTGCCCCAATACGTCCTTATTGGAGGCAAATGGCGCTGAGGAACATAGACTTTTGGTCTTGAACGCAACGGCAATAGCTGTTTATGGTTCTTTAGAATCACCACAGACTTTATTTGCTGCTCATAGCCTGTCGCCATCCATTCAGGATTACCTACCTTACAACTCGTCTCCCGCACTGTCACATACGGATTTTCAAACAGCCCGGGGCGGAATGAGTTTATAAGCAATCTACGCGCCGAAAGTTCCATTCTCGCTCGCATCCACTCTTCGCCATGTTCTTTGCATCCCATCTCGTACGCCTCAATTACAGGGCCTTTCTCATTATTTCCGCCAAACTGGTCCACTCCTGCCATCAGAGCCTTGTAATGGCGCTCTGCCACACTCATTTTCTCTACGCCCCACGGCTTGCCCGAATGTGTTCCCGGGTCTATCTGGTCACCTGTTATTATCCAGTCTGTACATACTACACCATCATAGCCACATTCCTCCCGCAGCTGATGGGTTATGAGCTCCCTGTTAAATGAATTGCCCACATTTTCTCCTGTTTGGTCATAAGACACTGTATAATACGGCATTAACGCCGATGCCTGCCTTGTATTTCCTTTCAAATTAAATGCCCCATGTATAAATGGATATTTATGCTGTGCAAAGCAGCCTCCGGGATAAACCGCATATTTGCCATTGCCATAGTGAGCATCTCTGCCACCCTCGCCTGAACCGCCACCGGGCCAGTGTTTTACCATTGTATTAACACTCCCGATACCCCAGCCGCTGTCTTCTTCGCTGTTTGCCTGAAATCCCTCGCAATACGCTCTCGTCAGGTCTGACACAAGTTCAGGGTCAGTGCCAAACGTTGCATTATACCTATACCATCTCGGGTCGGTGCCAAGGTCGGCTTGAGGAGACAACGCTGTAGCAAGCCCAAGTGCTCGATATTCAGACGATGCTATATATGCAAACCGCTTCACCAGTTCCGGGTCAAAGGTGGATGCAAGACCCATCAGATTGCTCCATAGAGACAACTGTCCCCCTGCCCCGGGAGAAAACTCTGCATCCTCAAATGCCGAGTGCCGGGGGTCTGATGAATTATTTGCTGGGATGCCATGATTTCGTCCTTCTATAAGTGCCTGTACTTTGTTGTTCCATTCTGCTGCCACCTCCGGGCTCTGCACCACAGAGACAAGTACGTGGCGTACGTTATCATCAAGCAGAAATTGAAGCTGACCATCACTAAGGTCACTCGCTTTCATTCCGCTTTCCTCAAATTTTTTGCCCCCATATGTATCATCCGGCATGGGTAGCTTATTTTGCCTACTATAGAGCATCAATCCCGCTATTTCATCTATACTCAGACGCTTAGATAGGTCGGCTGCACGGTCTTCAGCCGGTAGTCGCCAGTCTTCGTATGCCAACAACGTGTCACTCCCGTCAAAACTCTTGAATGCGTATCCATCTTCTATGATTATTTTCACTCCGGACGTGGGACTATAGCCCAGTGTCGGGCCATCTGTTTGATGCACGAGAATGTGTCCGTCTACTTCCTCAAATGTAATGACATTATCCTTTTTCATAGTCTGTAATATTTAATTGCCACAAAGTTCTAAATTTTTTCCGATATTACAAAAACTTCTTCCTTAAAAAACTCCTGTTTCCAAAATTGTTACGATAATTTCGATAAGGTATGGCTATCACAGAAAAAATTGCTATCTTTGCAGAACAATTAGAAAAAACATTTTAAAATGAACATACTTGAGCTAAGTGAACAGGAAATCGTGCGCCGTGGCAGCCTTGACCAAATGCGCGCTATGGGCATCGACACTTATCCTGCTGCTGAATATACAGTTACCGGTTATTCTGACGAAATACGTGACAATTTCGACGACAATCTTGAGCCTAAACGTCAAGTCGCTATCGCCGGACGTATCATGAGTCGACGAATAATGGGTAAAGCCTCTTTCATGGAAATCCAAGACTCTAAAGGCAGAATCCAGGTTTATGTAAACCGCGACGAAATCTGCCCGGACGATAACAAAGACCTTTACAACGTCGTTTTCAAAAAGCTTCTCGACATTGGTGACTTCGTGGGCGTCAATGGATACGTCTTCCGTACACAGACCGGCGAAATCTCAGTTCACGCACAGGCTCTCACTGTCCTCAGCAAGTCTATCCGTCCGCTCCCTATCGTAAAGGTCAAGGACGGTGTAACTTACGACGCTTTCGACGACCCGGAGCTCCGATACCGCCGCAGATACGTCGACCTCGTTGTTAACGACGGCGTTAAAGACATCTTCATCAAGCGCACAAAAGTGTATAACACTATGCGCCAATACTTTAACGAGCATGGTTACATGGAGGTGGAAACACCTATCCTGCAGTCTATCCCTGGTGGTGCTGCTGCTCGACCTTTCATCACTCACCACAACGCTCTCGACATCCCTCTTTACCTCCGTATCGCTGACGAGCTTTACCTCAAAAGACTTATCGTAGGCGGTTTCGAAGGTGTTTACGAGTTCTCTAAAAACTTCCGTAACGAAGGAATGGACCGCACTCACAATCCTGAGTTCACTTGTATGGAAATATACGTCTCTTACAAGGACTACAACTGGATGATGACTTTTACCGAAAATATGCTGGAGCGCATCTGCCTCGCCGTTAACGGTACCACTGAGGTAAAAGTAGGAGACAACACTATAAACTTCAAGGCTCCTTACCGCCGTGTGACTATGATTGACGCCATCAAAGAATTTACTGGCATCGACATCACCGGTATGGACGAAGCTCAGCTTAGAGACGTTTGCGCTAAAATAGGCGTTGAAGTAGACGAAACTATGGGCAAAGGTAAGCTCATCGACGAGATTTTCGGCGAAAAATGCGAAGGTAACTACATCCAGCCTACTTTCATCATCGACTATCCGATTGAAATGTCTCCGCTCACCAAGCGTCACAGAAACAATCCTGAACTCACTGAGCGTTTTGAGCTTATGGTAAACGGAAAAGAGCTCGCTAACGCTTACTCTGAACTTAACGACCCTATCGACCAATACGAGCGTTTCGTTGAGCAGATGAAACTCTCCGAAAAGGGCGACGACGAAGCTATGATTATCGACGGTGACTTCATCCGTGCTCTCGAATACGGTATGCCGCCTACTTCTGGAATGGGTATCGGTATGGACCGCCTCGTAATGCTCATGACCGGGCAAACCACAATACAAGAAGTGCTCTTCTTCCCGCAGATGCGCCCTGAAAAAGTACAGAAACGAGACGGAGAAGACGCTTTCGCTAAGGCTGGTGTCCCTGCTGAATGGGTTCCCGTACTACACAAAGACGGAATCTTGACCCTCGAGGCTCTTGCCGCCACTACTTCTGCCGGCAAACTGCACCAGGAACTCTGCGGACTCAACAAAAAGCACAAACTTGAACTCACCAACCCTTCACAAGATGCTGTGGCTGAGTGGATTGATGCTGCTAAAAAACTCTAATTTTCCATAATCCGTAAGGCATTGCTCTTTTGCGATGCCTTGCGGGTTTTTACTATATATTCATTTTGACTCGCAATTATGTTGCGGTGCCATAAAAACGTAAATTTCTATTCCATGAACTTCCCCGGAAACATAGCAGTGATGGGTGGCGGCAGTTGGGCTACCGCTCTTGCTAAACTGCTCATGAATAATTGTGAAACGATTACATGGTATATGCGTCGTGACGACAGAATTGAGGAATTTAAGCATTTGCGCCACAATCCTGCCTATCTTACCGACGTAAATTTCGACATCGAGAGAATTAATTTCTCCAGCGATATCAACAAGGTATGCTCTGAATGCGACACGCTGCTTCTCGTCATGCCTTCTCCTTACTTCAAGGACCACCTTGCTAAACTTAACGTCGATATCAGCAACAAATTCATCGTCAATGCCGTAAAAGGTATTGTCCCGGACGATAACATGCTCATATCTGACTATATGATTGAACGTTACGGCGTGGACAGAAACCGTATTCTCGTCATCAGCGGACCTTGCCATGCTGAGGAAGTCGCGCTTGACCGCCCCTCTTACCTCACTATCGGATGCCCGGACCCTGAGCGCGCCGAGACTTTCGCTAACAGAATCGTGTCTAAGCACACCCATACCATCATTTCTAACGACGTTGAAGGTATCGAATATGCCGGCGTTCTGAAAAACGTTTACGCCATCGCTGCCGGCATCATACACGGCATGAAAAAAGGCGACAACTTCGTCGCTATGGTCGCTTGCAACGCCATCCGAGAGATGGAACGTTTCCTCGCCGCTGTAAATCCTCGCGACAGACGAATTACTGACTCTGTTTATCTTGGTGACCTTCTCGTCACTTCTTACTCCCGTTTCTCTCGCAATCACAACTTCGGCTCTATGATTGGTAAAGGCTATTCCGTTAAAGCCGCAAGAATGGAAATGGAGCAGACTGCTGAAGGATACTACGGCGCTAAGTGCATCCACGAAATCAACGAAAAATATGGAGTAGACATGCCTATTCTCGACAGCGTTTACGACATTCTCTATCGCCGCGTCTCTTGCGAATACGCTTGCAAACGTATGTCTCAGACTTTCGTATAAATATCTGATATTATCATACTTACCTTATAAACATCTACCTACATGAAACGTATCTTTTTATTCACTTTTTCGCTCATCCTCTGCGCCGGTGCTATCCTCGCACAGCAGTTAGGACGGACAAACCCTGTCAGACCTATCATCAAGCCGGTTCCTCCAAGCAGCAACATCATGATGGCTGAGATGAACGATGACTACGATTGCGTACTGCAGGCTGTCACAAGCAACATCCTCCGAGTTTCTTTCGTCAAGAAAGGTAACGACCTGCCTCAGCCTAAACTCGTACTCCCTATTAACGAGAAGCCGGAATGCACATACTCTCACGACGAATTTTCTTCCTCTCTCTCCGCTCGCTGTTTCACTGCTACGATTAGAAACACTGCCGTTACAATTACCGACAATCACGGCAACGTCTTCAGTTTTGACGGTATGCCTCAAATCACTGACAGACAACAAGTTATTACAATAGACACTAACAAGAAATGCGCTTTTTACGGCGCCGGTGAACGCGGTCACTCTTTCAACCTTGCTGGCGACACTCTCGTTTGCTATAACCGTCAAAACTACGGATACACCGAGGGCGACCCAAGAATTTCGCAGATGGGCATCACAATGCCGCTGCTCATTTCTGATGCAGGATATGCCGTCGTTTTCGACGACTACGCTAAGTCCTCAATCGTTGCCGGAAATCCTATCGTATATTCCACTAAAAACGTCTCTCAGCCTGTCGATTTCTACATCATTACAGCTGACGTGAAAAATAGCCTCTATTTCCTCATTTCTGACCTCTCTCGACTCACCGGACGTCAGCAGATGCCTCCACTCTGGTCTATGGGCTACATCACCTCAAAATACGGCTACAAGACTCAGAAAGAAACTCTCGGCGTCATTGATACTCTCCAGCGTAAAGGATACCCTGTCGACGGTATCGTCTTAGACCTTTACTGGTATGGCAAGGAGCAGGACATGGGCTCTCTCTCTTGGGAAAAATCTCAGTGGCAAGACCATAAAAAGATGCTCTCTACTCTCAAGAAAAAAGGTGTTAATCTCGTCGCTATCTCTCAGCCTTACGTTCTTAGAAACGGACGCGGAATCGACAACTACAACGACCTCTCCGCAAAGGGCATGTTCTGCACAGATGCTCACGGCAACACTCACGAAGTTAAAATCTGGGTTGGAGAAGGCGGTATGTTTGACGTTTCAAATCCTGACACTTACGACTGGCTTTACAACCGATACAAACTCCTTACTGATGAAGGTATTACAGGTTGGTGGGGCGACCTCGGGGAGCCGGAAGTACATCCTCTCACTGCTTTCCACAAAAACGGTCTTTCCGCCGAACTTTACCACAATGTCTACGGTAATGACTGGAGCAAAATCATCGCTGACCTCTTCAAGAACGAATACCCTGACACCCGACTCATGACTATGATGCGCGGTGGTACTATCGGATTGCAGCGCTACAACGTTTTCCCTTGGAGTACAGACGTCTCTCGCTCTTGGGGTGGACTTCAGCCTCAGATTAAAATAATGCTAAACTCCGGTCTTAGCGGCATGGGATACATGAGCCACGACGTTGGAGGTTTCGCTATCGACCCTGCAAACCCTGTTGACCCTGAGCTTTATATTCGCTGGCTTCAGCTCGGCGTTTTCTCTCCTATCCTCAGAACTCACGCACAGCAAGTTGCTGAGCCTTATAAATATCCTGAATATCAAGATATTATACTCCCGCTAATCAAGACGCGTTACGAATGGTTGCCTTACAACTACACTCTCGCCTCTGAGAATGCAACTAACGGCTCTCCTCTCGTCCGTCCTATGAATTTCCACAAATACTCTCCTAAAGCTGTAAACATTACAGACCAGTATCTTTGGGGACGTAACGTACTCGTCGCTCCCGTCATTGAGCAGGGCGTAAAATCCAGAAAAGTCTCTTTCACTGAAGGTGAATGGGTCGACATCACTAATCCTGACAAGGTTTATTCTGACACTGTCATAGACTATCCTGTTACTCTCGCAACTCTCCCTATGTTTGTTCGACTCGGCTCTTTCATCCCTAAAGCTGAATACAAGATGCGTAACGTTGGTGATTACAGAACTGACCGTTACACCATCCATTTCTATCCTTCTGAAAAAATCGGCAACGGCAAAATTTTCGAGGACACTAATTCTCTCCCTTCCGCCTCTACTGATTACAAATGCTGGGAAATTTGTATGAACGGTAATAATAAGGGCATTTCCGTTAACACTTTACTTGTAGAAAACGCACCTAAAACAAAAAAATCTCTCACTTTCGTTGTTCACCGCGCTCAAAAACCGGAAGATGTGAAAATCGACGATAAACCTACTAAATTCACCTACAACGAGCAGGAAAAGATTCTCACTTTCACTTTCGACTACATTCCATCAGACAAACCCGTAAACATCTCTTTTTAACCTGATTATCAATCTTTAACGGGCATGGCATTTCTGTCATGCCCGTTTTTATATATTTCAAAACTTTTATCGCACGTTCTCCGTTTTACTCCACCTTTTCACTAATAAATTTTAACATTCATTATACTATAACATTATTTTTTTACACAATTATATTACATCTAATTAAAAAAAATTCACTACTTTTGCAAAAATTATACCAAACCCATTAAAAACTATTTAAATAAACACTTTATTTGTCAATGAAAAAACTGTTATTAGTTATGGCTGCCGCTATGACACTTAGTGTCAGCGCACAGCAAGTAAAAGTACTTAATCTGCAGCAGATTAAGACTAATGGCGTGACTTATCACCCCTCTTTTTT
>JBJECS010000180.1:0-2244 GCA_051871335.1 Muribaculaceae bacterium
TCATTCAACAATGAATCACAAGTTTCTCACCATGGCAGCAATATCATGCATGACATTTGCAGCCCTTACATCATGTGGAGGCAAGGAAGAGGTGGCAAATCCATTTCTGACCGCGTATGACACTCCATACGAAATCCCTCCTTTCGAGCAAATTAAGCCCGAACATTACATCCCTGCGCTAAAGGCCGGTATTGAACAGCAAAATGCGGCTATAGACTCAATCCTTAACAATTCAGAAACCCCAACCTTTGAAAACACAATTCTCGCATACGAAGAATCAAGCGAAATCATCACAAAGGTAGCTATGGTCTTCTATGCTCTCACAGAGTCTGACTCTTCAGATGAGCTGATAAAGGTGGCTGAAGAATTTGAGCCTATGCTCTCACTGCACAGCGACGAAATCAGCATGAACCCTCGTCTTTTCGAAAGAATCAAGTATCTTTACGACAATGTAGACTCTCTCGGGCTCAACATCGCGCAGCAGCGCGCCGTAAAAGACTACTACAAGTCTTTCACTCGCAATGGTGCACTTCTCAACGATTCCGCTAAGGCTGAACTCAAGAAAATCAACACAGAGCTCACCACTCTCTACCAGCAGTTTAACAAAAATCTCCTCGCTGCTACAAACGCATTCCAGCTCGTTGTTGACAGTGCAGACCAACTCTCAGGCATCCCACAGAGCAACATCGACGTGGCTGCAGAAGAAGCTAAAAACGCCGGTCTTGAAGGCAAGTGGCTGTTCACGCTCCACGCTCCAAGCCGTCTGCCACTCCTCCAGTATGCCGACAACCGCGACCTGCGCCAAAAAATGTATGAAGGCTACACAAGCCTCGCATCTTCCGGAGAATACGACAACGCTCCGATTATCAATAAAATCCTTCAGGCTCGCGCAAAAAAGGCTGCACTCCTCGGATTTGAGAACTATGGCTCTTACATGACAGATAACGTAATGGCAGGAAGCATCGCTAATGCTGAAAATCTACTCATGAAAATCTGGACTCCGGCCATCGCTCGCGTTAAGGAAGAAGTTACTGAAATGCAGGCTATCGTTGACGAGGAAGGCGGAAACTTCAAAATCGCACCTTGGGACTACTATTACTATGCTGAAAAAGTGCGCCAGAAAAAATACGACCTTGAAGAAAGCAAAGTCCGCGAATATTTCCCACTCGACTCTGTCCGCAAGGGTATTTTCACCATGGCTGAACGTCTTTACGGTGTTACTTTCACCGAAATGCCAGACGCTCCTAAATACAACCCTGAAGTTGTAGTTTACGACGTTAAAGACCTTGAAGGAAACCACGTTGCCGTATTTATGACAGACTATTTCCCTCGCGCATCAAAGCGCCAGGGCGCATGGATGAGCGAATTTAAGGGTTCGTATATAGACCGCGACGGCAAGGCTTCTCGCCCAATAATATTCAACGTTGGCAACTTCTCAAAGCCTGTTGGCGATACTCCTTCCCTCCTCACCCTTGACGAAGTGGAAACAATGTTCCACGAATTTGGACACGGACTTCACGGTATGCTCAGCAAGGCAGCTCTCCGCAGCCAAGCAGGTACTAATGTAGACCGCGACTTTGTAGAGCTCCCATCACAAATCCACGAACACTGGGCTCTTGAGCCAGAGCTACTTAAGGTTTACGCACACCACTACAAGACAGGTGAAGTAATTCCTGATGAAATGGTTGAAAAACTCATTGCAGCCGCTAACCACAACCAAGGTTTCGCTACAACAGAGCTCGTTGGTGCTGCTCTTCTCGACCTCCAGTATGGCAAGCTCAACCCAACTGAAGACATCGATGTTGTGGCTTTTGAAAAGAAAGTGGCACAAGACCTCAATATGCCTGCTGAAGTGCAGTTCCGTTATCGCAGTCCATACTTCAAGCACATTTTCGGTAGCGATGGTTATGCTTCCGGCTACTACACTTATCTCTGGGCTGAAGTACTTGACAGCGATGGATTTGAACTTTTCAAAGAGAAAGGCGTTTTTGACCCTGAAACTGCAAAGTCTTTCAAAGAAAACATCCTCGAAATGGGTGGCAGCGAAGACCCGATGACCCTGTTTGTTCGCTTCCGCGGACACCAGCCACAGCCTGAGGCACTCCTCCGTGGCAGAGGGCTTATCAAATAAGCGGCACACTCCATTTTCATAAAACATCAATAAGGCTGTCCGAATGTCCGGCGGCCTTATTTTTTGCATTGATATTCCGAAAAACGCAAGAACTCTGACTGTATTTGCTTAAG
>JBJECS010000181.1:0-2240 GCA_051871335.1 Muribaculaceae bacterium
GTTCCCAGGTGAGGTTGTCGCGGGTGCCGTCGTGGTTGATATACACAAAAGAATTGGTCTTGAAACCATTCTTCTGGTCACTCTCATTTTCTTCGTTATTATAAACGGTCTCCACGTTGTCTGTAGTCACACCAGAGTTGGGACCTACATAACCATTGGCGGTCTTCACACGAACGAGTGCATTTGCCAAGTCTGTAAACTCGAAGGCGTAGGGAGAACCTGCATCCGTCATAGAAGCATTCCAGTTATACACATTGCCATTGGTAATTTGCTTGCCGTTGGACTGGAGGATATACTTTCCGGCGTTTTCACCTGTTCCGGGCACAAGCGTAAAGGTCTGATTAGCCAAAACGGTTTCATAATTTTCGTCTTCAGCAGTGGGAGCAGTCATCAAACGCAGAACGCCTTCACCATTGTATGCCACATCTTGATTGGCGGTGAGATAGTAGTCAGTAATGGCATTGTTCTTCAGTCTGAACTGCTGTGCGGTGCCGAGCTCGCCGAGCCATGCGCCCTGAACTTTGGTGAGGGCAGCATTGAGGGCAGTGATGGCAGCGGTGCGAGTAGCCTGCGTACCGGAAGCGTCATCAAGGGCGTTCTGAGCCTTGGTGATAGCTACGGGAAGGGTTACGTTGAGGGTCGTGGGCTTCACGCTAATCTTCTTGGCAGTGGCGAGGCTGTTGACGAGTGTCTCAAGATTGGTCTTCCAAGTGGTGGCATTGTTGATGGCAGTCTGGAGTTCATGACGAGAAACGTCGGTGCTTATCATCCACTTAGAACCCTGGTCTGTCAAACTGGAATAATTGCTCACGTTGAGACCGCCGAGCAGGTGCATGGTAGCTGTGCCATTGAAACAGAAGATAACCACATTATCGTTAAAACCAGTACTGGTGTATATATCGAAGCCAGCAGCGCCTGCTTCAGCTACCTCGTTTACAACACTGGTACTGCCGCCGGGTTTACCAATATATTTATTAGCAGTGGCGTTGTAAATTTTGAGGGTGATATCGTCATAGGGCTTGAGAGTAAACACCTCATCTTGGGTATTGTTGGTGTTCTGTACGGTAGCATTTCGTCCCTTCACAGTATTGCTACTGCTATCAAAATACATAAAGGAGTTTACACGTGCTGCAGGAGTCGTAGAACAGTTAGAGAATGTGACGCGCGGATTGTTTACAGCCGACACAAAGGCTGCACCGGCGGTCTTCTGGGCAGCAGCGGCAGTAACGAGTTCAGCATTGGTCACTGTCTCAGAGAGGGTCACACCATTGAGAGTATTATAGGTAGTGGCAGCGGCAGACCAGATGGCGGGCACTTTCTTCCACATGCCGACACGACTGACGAGTTTGCTCTGAGCAGCAGTGGCGTATGCACTGACATCCTCAATGGCTTCAAACATGAAGCTGGAGCCGGAGTTGCCGAGGCCTGATGAGCTATTCCAGAGGGCTACATAGTAGGCGCGGTTGTTGATATAGTCATTGGTGGTGCCGTGCTTTTTGATGTACCATTTTCCATCGGTGTGGGCAGTAATGTCGAAAGTAGTAGTAACACCATCGCCGGGGGTAGCAACGTCCACCATAGAAAAGCGGGCACTACCTTCGCTGCCCGACACACCGAGCACCTTGGAGGGACCTTCGCCCATGTTGTAGAACTGATAACCATTGGTGTCGTCACCTACCACAGCCCAAGCCCCCGTAAAGAGACTGCTGGACACCGTATTGGTGAGAATCATTTTGCCTAAAGCATCGGTATAACTGCCGCTACTTTCAACATAACGCTGTTTACTACTATCCATCTTGAGCTTGTACCATTTGGTGTCCGCATTCCATACAGTGACACCATCGGTGGTGGTAGGAGCGGCAGATACATGGAAGCCTTTTAAGTCTGTGGTAGTTTCAACAGAATAAAAAGCCACAGGATAACCATTGCCTTTTTCACTTTGATAGTTGCCATTTTCTGTATTAATGCTCTTCCCAGTCAAAGCGGACACCAAATAAACTGCATCACTTGATGAAAGAGTATTCTGTTGAACTGGATTACCGGAAGCATCCTCCAAGTAAACGTCAGTACCTGATTTAGATGCTCCAGACACAATGGACTCCTCTTTCCATTGAGTAACCACCAATTTTTGACCGTCTGCTTCAACATCATTATTCGTAGAACCACTAATATCCCACAAATTGCTACCGGTCTCACTACCCATTTTGCGCTTAAATACCAATTGCACGGCTTCACGTTCC
>JBJECS010000182.1:0-11670 GCA_051871335.1 Muribaculaceae bacterium
TGCTATCAAGCGCTTAAAAAAGAAAATGTCAAATTCGCTTACGCCGACTTTGACGATGCGCGTCTTTCTAAAATATCGTCAGAACAGCTTAACGACGTCCTTGAGGTGCTATATAAAATTTATGGCGAATTTGAATACCTTTTCCTTGACGAAATTCAAAACATCGATGGTTGGCATCTTTTTGTCAATAGGCTTTTGCGCAGAAAAATCCACATTGTCGTCACCGGCTCTAATGCTAAATTGCTCAGCGGTGAACTTGCAACTCACCTTTCCGGCAGAAACAAGGAAATTATCCTCTATCCATTTTCGTTCAAAGAATTTTGCGAGGCAAAGGGCATTGATACTGACAGAAAAACCACTTTCTTAGAAGCCGAAAGAAGAAACGCATTCGACGAGTATATGAAATGCGGCGGTTTCCCTGAGCTGATTAAGATAAAAGACAATAACACTTACATTAAAGACCTCATTGGAAACATTTTGGTGCGTGATATTGAGCAAAGATACAAAATAGCATATAAATCAGCATTTGAAGAACTCGCTAATCACCTGCTTAACAATGCGCCTACTATTCTTTCATACCCCGACCTTTCAGATATTTTCAAGATTAAATCAATACACACCATTAAAAACTACGTCGAATACCTCAAACAGGCTTTTATTCTAATCGGCATTTACAGATACTCCACAAAGAGCCGACTCAGACTGACGCAAGAGAAAATTTATCCTATCGACGTCGCTTTAATGAATAGACGTGACAACGCATTCGCCGGTAATAATCTCGGATTTAGACTTGAGACCATTGTCCTTATTCATCTAAAAAAAAAATGCATCCTGGAAGACCTTGATGTATACTATTACAACGAAAGATACGGTGAATGTGACTTTATAGTTTGCAGGGGGAATAGGGTGATTCAAGCTATTCAGGTCTCATTCGATATTTCTTCCGAAAAAACAAGAAACAGGGAAATAAAAGGACTTACTATGGTCGCCGAAAAAACAAACTGCGAAAACCTCCTTCTTCTTACTGACTGTGTCCACGACTCTATATCCGCCGGGAAACACTACATCACTGTTAAACCAGTCTACGAATGGTGCTTAGAACTCTAAGTTACCCTAAAAAATCGACAAAATACTGTTATTTTTTTTCGAAATTTTGGATAAATGTAATTTTTAAGTTACCTTTGTACAATGAAAATCAGAGAAGTTATCATTTACAAAAATTATTTTGAAGACTTTTTCAAAGAACAAACAAGAAAAGTTCAAGATAAAATCATCAAAGTTCTTGACATTATTGAGCAAATAGAAAGAATTCCTGGCATATTGAAGGAACAGATGGTTTGTTTGAAGTCAGAGTGCAATTTGGTTCAAACATTTTTAGAATCTTTTGTTTCTTTGATGGTGAAAAGTTTGTTGTTTTACTCTCCGGCTTTCAAAAGAAAACGCAAAAAACTCCTTCCGGAGAAATTGAATGCGCTTTAAGATTAATGAATGAATATTATAACGAAAAATCAAACGACGATGGACAACATAAAAACACTTGACCAAATTAAAGACCGATATTACGGTAATATTGGCACTCCTGAAAGAGACAGACTGGAAAACGAGCTTGAAGCTCTACGATTAGGCTTCAAGATTCGCTCTGCTCGAGAAGCTAAAAATCTTACGCAAGAAGAACTTGCTAAAAAATTGGATAAAAAGCGTAGTTTTATCTCTAAAGTTGAAAACGATGGAGAAAACATCACCCTAAGAACTCTTTTTGACATTGTTGAAAGAGGGCTGGGCGGTAAACTCAACATTAGCATTGACTTTGCCTAAATCATAAAACTTATCGCAAATCCCAACATCAACAGCGACGTAACTACCAATACCTTATTCAGCTCCCTGCCCTCACTCCGCATCATCAACGCATACGCGCCACTATGAAGGCAGATAAACAGCAACGTCTGCCAAATCTCCGCTATCCCTATAAATAAGAGCATCGCAGCAAGCCCGTTTATCATATACAAAAGCCCATAACGCTTCCTGCCAAAAACTATCGCCAGCGTCGTCTTATTCGATGCCTTGTCCTCCTCATAGTCACGGTAATTGTTGACTACCAACACATTAGCCGCAAGAAAACCCATAGCAAGAGATGCCCTAAACACATCCTCCGTCACAGTAAAGGTCGATAGATAAAACGTCGCGCAGATTGGCACTATTCCGAAAAAAATTATCACCGCCACCTCCCCAAGTCCATGCTGAGACAGCGGATACGGACCCGCACTGTATGCAAACGCTCCTAAGGCTATCACTATTCCAAGCGGCACTAGTTGCCATCCGCCTATCGGCACAAGGCAAAGACCCACTGCACAGGCTATTGCGATAGTCACAATCGACGCTATCTTCATCGCTCTTGCACTTATATCCCCCTCTGCCACTCCTCGGCGAAAGCCCTCGCGACCTGCCTTGTCGCCTCCGCGTACATAGTCGTAATACTCATTCGCAAAGTTTGACGTGATTTGCGCAAGTATCGCAAATACAAAACAAAGCGCTGTGGCATACACATTTATTTCCGCTCCCGGAGTGACACTGACATATCTAAGTATCAGCGCTGTTGCCACTATCATGCTTGACATTGCTACAGGCAACGTCTGCAGCCGCATCGCTCGGAGCCACACAAGAAGCTTCATAATATATACTGTACCTCCTTAAAAGCAAATACTCGCTCACAGCCGTCCGTATCGCGCAGCGTGATGTGTCCTGACGGCGCTATATCCACAATCTCCGCCATAAATGTCTCTCCGCCGGGAATACAATACTTGTGCTCGCCCTCTCGTCGCCAAATCATTGACTTATACATCGTCACTATCTGACGCCGCTCTTCTTCATCCGCAATCGCCTCAACACATCGCTCGATAGCGGAGCAGATTTCTCTCAACAATTCACTGCGGTCTGTTTCCTCGCCTATCACGTGGATGAGCGACACCGGATTTGGTGCATCAGACCTGAACAATTTCTGATTTACGTTAACGCCCACACCAACTATCGTGCGACTTATCTCATTGCCTAACAGTGAGTTTTCTATCAGTATTCCGCAGATTTTCTGATTGTCTACATATATGTCATTTGGCCATTTCACTGCCACCTCACCGCCATTTTTCACACGCCTTGCCAGCACCCTCGCTATCGCCACAGACACTGCCTGAGAAATTATAAACTGGTCTGACGCCTTGACGTGTGTCGGTCTTAAAAGCACTGAAAACGTCAGGTTCTTCCCCGGCTCTGACTCCCAGCTGTTACCGCGCTGACCGCGACCAGCCGTCTGCTCGTCTGCAGACACCACTGTATACGTTTCACTGCTTTCTGCTATCCCGGCAAGATACGAATTTGTAGAATTAGTGCTCGCTATTTCAATTATTTTCATAATTCCGGAAAGTCGAGTGTTAATGTGCGAGTATCATCTTCAGCCACTGTGATTTTTATTTTCACAGTATCATCCGGAAGCAGGTCTTCTATGCGCTCAGGCCATTCCAGCAGGCATAGTGCTCCAGAGTCAAAATAGTCTTCTACTCCTATGTCAAACGCCTCGTCTATCGACTCAAGCCTATACAGGTCAAAGTGATATATCAGCTCCGCTGTTGTGTCTGAGCGATACTCATTTATGATTGAAAACGACGGCGAATTTGTCACATCCTCCTCTACGCCAAGCGCATGGCTCAGAGCATTGATAAATGTCGTCTTTCCCGCGCCCATCTCTCCATAAAAGGCAAATATGGTGTAGTCGCCCATTAATTCTACCATCTCCTTTGCCGCCGCGTCTATCTCCGCAAGCGACTTGATTTTAATTTCCTTTATCATTTTTCTTAACTGTATTTTAATTTCATAGCGCCGTTATCTATCACGTCTGCTATCATCACTTCGCTGTCAATGTAATCAGAGGCACTATCATTTCCTCCAGCGAAATACCGCCATGCTGAAATGTATCAGTATAATACTGTACATAGTAATTATAATTATTCGGATAGGCAAAAAAGTCTTGATTACCAGCAAATATGTATGTCGACGACACATTAGGCGACGGAAGACCAAACTGCTCCGGCTTCTTTATCTCATACACCTGCCGACCATTATAGCTAAGACTTTTACCCACTTTATACCGCAGATTTGTATTCGTATTCTTGTCGCCTACCACCTTCAGCGGATTTGTCACCCTTACTGTCCCATGGTCGGTCGTAAGCACTATCTTATAGCCCTTTTCTGCTATTTTGCGAAACAAATCTATCGCCGACGAGTGCTTAAACCAAGACTCCGTCAGAGAGCGGTATGCTGCATTGCTCGATGCCAATTCCCGTATCATCTTGCTCTCCGTCCGCGCATGAGATAGCATATCTATAAAGTTGAGAACCACCACATTCAGGTCATTCCCCTCAAGGTTTGAAAACTCCTTCAGCAGACGTTCGCCGGCTGCACTGTCATTAACCTTATTGTATGAAAAACGGCACTTCCGGCGATAACGCTCAAACTGCGTCGCTATCAGAGGCGACTCATTGATATTTTTCCCCTCCTCCGAGTCTTCATCTATCCACAGCTCAGGAAACATCTGCGCTATCTTAACCGGCAGAAGACCCGAAAATATCGCATTTCTCGCATACTGCGTCGCTGTCGGCAGTATTGAGCAATATGTCTCCTCATTAAACGTGAAATACTCATTAAGAAGTGGCTTTATCGTCATCCACTGGTCCAGACGAAAATTATCTATCACTATCAGGAATACCTTCTCTCCCTCGTCAAGCAGCGGGAATATCCGCTTTTTCATCACCTCATGGCTCATCATCGGCCGCCCATTGCACTCCTCATCAGTAATCCAGTCCTCATAATTACGCTTCACAAACTTATAAAACGCATTATTCGCCTCTGCCTTCTGCATTTCCAGCATCTCATCCATATTCGTCTCTGTCGCTGCCAGTTCCATCTCCCAAAATGAGATTTTCCGGTACAGCTCTGCCCAGTCCGCTACTGTATAGCACTCACTTATCGCCATTGATATGCGAGAAAACTCTTGGCGATAGTCTGCCGTAGCCTTTTCAGACACAAGGCGCTCGGAATGTACATTCCGCTTTATCGAGATTAGGATTTGATTAGGATTTACCGGCTTTATCAGATAGTCTGAGATTTTATTCCCCACTGCCTGGTCCATTATATTCTCCTCCTCGCTCTTCGTTATCATTATCACCGGGGTGGCAGGAGCTATCTGCTTTATCTGACCTAATGTCTCAAGACCCGTTAGTCCCGGCATATTCTCATCAAGTATTATCAGGTCAAACGCCGACTCCTCTACAGCCTCTATCGCATCGCGACCATTATTGGCTGTCACCACCTCATACCCTTTCTGCTTTAGAAACAGTATATGAGGCTTCAGCAAGTCTATTTCATCGTCCGCCCACAGTATTTTCGTATTATTGCTCATCGACTTTCACTTTTATTCTGCAAATATAGCAAAAAACATCGAATTTAGCGACACTCTCCTCGAATAAAATATTTTATACAATAATTCCTAATACTCACTACACCTAAACCGACTCAAATCCACCTATAACCCAAAACTTACCTTCAAGTAACATACCATCATTTCCGTAACCTCTTGTATATTAAACAAATTCTTTTTACATTTGCAAAATATTTAATCACTCATTTAAAACCAAACAAGTATGAAAAGTTTTATTTTATCCCTCTTCTCTGTCACCGCAATTTTTCTCACACAGTGCACCTCACAGAAAAACAACGTGCAAGACGACACCAAAGCTATTGAAAACCTGATAGAAGACTACATCACCACCATCAACACCTGCGACACTGCACTCGTAAATGCAATTTGGTCTGACGCAGAATTTGTCTCTTTCATCGCACCTTCTGGATACTATGCCGGACGGGATGAAATTAGAGACTCACTTATTGTTAAGCTCTTTGAAAAAAACTTCATAAAAAGAGAACTCAAGAAAAACAGCCTCAAAATCAACATCAACGGAAACTCTGCCTGGAGCGAATTTTACTGGACTTTCGATGCGCTAAAAAACGACAGCACACCGCATAACACCCGCGGTCGTGAAACTCAAATCTTCCAAAAAGACTCCCGCGGATTCTGGAAACTAACTCACATCCACTACTCCTCCGCCAACTAATTCCACTCCCTTCATCACCAAATCTACAACCCATCAGCCCCCCAGACTCACAAGTGTCTGACGGGCGGATAGAGAATAGAGGCGGATGTGAGTGTCACGTCCGCCTCTATGAATGGAGTATGGGATGGGATAGGTGCTATCTGATGATGAGTTTCTGAGCATGTGTGAGTCCGTCGGTGTCTGTCACTTTGACGATGTAGAGTCCTCGGAGTGGGGAGACTTGGATTGTCTGTGAACTTGACTGCGCAATGAGGATGCCTGACGGGGTGTAAATCTCTATTACGGCTGCTTCTACTCCGGTGACAGCGAGTGTGTTGCCGTCGCAAATGATGCGGAATGAGTTAGCATTGATGGCGTCAGCGGAGTCGGCGGGTTTGATGCCGTTGTAAGTGTAGTAACCGAGTCCCTGGCTTGCGGAAGAGAACCAAATGTCGAGAATCTGCGCGTCGCTGCGAGTAGACCAAACGGTGGTCTGATTACGCTGCTGGTTAGCGTTAGTGGCGGGGAAACCGGCGGCGGGATATTTACCGATGAAGGTCTCAGCGGTGGAGAAACCGGAAGTGATGTCGGCGAAAGTGAAAGCGCCATTATTAGTGCTATTTGCGGTGGCATAGGTGCCGACAGCAGCGTATTTTCGAGTTCCGAAAGGAATGACAGAAATTGCAGCGCCGTAATAGTTAGAGGCGCAAGCACCGGCATTCATTTGTTCAATCAAGATGCCGTCTGCACCAAAGATGGCAGGATATGCGTCTTTGCTTGCGACATATATTTTGCCGTCGCCGGCATCAGAAACGCCAGCGGAGCCTCTTGCGTTACCGACAGTAAATGCAGTAGTTCCGTCAGCCTTATAAAGCGGGAGCTTGTTGACTGTTGAGCTGATATTACCGCCGGAGACGTTGAAGTAAATGAGGTTGTTGGTGTTTTGGTCTGAAGTCAAAAGACGTCCGCTGTTGAGGTCTCCGGTGAAAGAGAGTTGGTTCCCCATAGCGTCGGCGCAATGAGTGCCGGCAGCGAGTTCGAGAGCGACAACAGGAGATGATGAGTCGCTGTCCCAACGGTAAATTTTGAAGACGTTTGAAGAAGCGGCGACGTTTGAGACGAAAATTTTGCCACCGACAGCTACAATTCCAGATAGCTTGAATACACCGTCAGAAACGCCGGTGATGTCGAGATTTCCTATAACGGCACCGGTGTAAGCATCGAGGATTTTGATTTCTTGAGCGCCAGTGGAAGCGAGAACTACGTAAAGTTTACCGTCTTGGAAAGCGATGCTTCTGACGTAAGCGCCAGCAGCTTCAGCCCAGTCGTTGATGGTCCAAATTTCTGTGAGCTCGGAGATGTTATCATCGAACTTAGTTGGTGCTTTTGCAGTGCCTGTGAGAGAAATGGTAACATCCGGAGCACCGGGAGAAGAGATGATGAGTTTGGCAGAGTGGCTGCCGATGTTATCGGGAGCGTATCCAACCGTCAGGTTTCCACCCTCAGTGGGGAGAGAAGTTGTAGAGACGCTGAAAACGTCGTCAAGGTCATCAACGATAGAAATGGAGATTTCATCGGTCAGTTTTCCGCCCACTATAGATATTTCTTTGCTGTCTGAATATCCTGCAAAAGCGGAGATTTTGAGCTCCCGGGTGCTGACGGAAATGTGAGGAGTAAGAATTTCGACTGGGTCAGGGTTTTGTGGCGGCACGTTTCCAAAGGTGTAGTAAGCGATTCCCTGGTTTGTGGAGAATACCCAAGCCTCGAGGAAAGACCGGCTGTCGGTGTTAATCATGACGTCGGTTGTGCAATCAACGTTTTGATTGGAGCCGAGTCCATCATTGGGGTATGAGCCGCGAGAGGAGAGCGAAGAGTGGTCGTCGTTGTTGACGAGGTCAAACTTCATTTTTCCTCCACGATAGAAAGAAGAAGAGTCTCCCGCGGTGCGAGTGTCGAACTGAGGGACAACGGCATAAAGGTTACCTGCGAGCATAAATTCATGGTAGGCACCGCCCCATGTTTCTCCGAGATTGTGAGCATATCTGATGCTGATAGGCGAAGGATAACCGTTGCTCCATCCACAAAGAGTAGGCTGAATGTTATTGCCGGTAATCCACCAAATGCCGCCGTTGGGATATGCGCGGGCGTTTTCACCGACGTTGAAGTAAGCGGAGCCGTCAGTGGTCAGGTCACGATGAAATTTACTCCAAACGCCTGAACTGTTTCTGTTAATTTCCACGACGTATGAAGCGGAGCCATTGTCGCAGCAGAAATTAATCCAGAGGTCAGAGTCGAAGTTGCAGTTTACGGCAACGTCCATAGCATCACCGAGGCTGGTGCAATTTTGGAAGTCAGTAGTAGAGTAAAGGAGGTAAGGGTCAGCCTTGTCGTCGTCCCAGGCGTAAATACGGAGTTCTTCGCCCTTTTTAGCGAGGTTACAAGCGATGATGTGCCCCTGGAAACACTTGACGTCGCTGAGAGTGAGAGTACCGCCCTTAACAATGTCTCCGAGCCGGAGGTTTCCGTAGTCTTCGCCAGTCTGAGCGTTTAGCACCTTTATTTCGCTATTGTTGTAAACGCAATAAAGTTTTCCTTTTTGATAGGCGAAATTACGTATTTTTCCTGCGTCGTATCCCATATAATTGACATTACCGCGCTGCTGAGAGAAATTCCATTGTTCGGTAGGCTTCAAGACGCCGGATACGGTGGGTGCGATACGATTAACGATACCGGCATTATAATAGGCGATGCCTTGTCCCTCGGCAAATACCCAAGCCTCAACAAAGTTGATGCCATTAGAGCGGACGATGACGTCGCCTGCACCAGAAGAATCAACAGTGGAACCCAATCCGGCTGCAGGATATTCACCGATGAGGGTATTGTTTGAATAATCACCGTTGTTGTCGGTTATAACTCTCATACGAGCGTTTTTCTTGTTGTCGAACTTGATGTCGAGGGAATATTTTACGCCACCCCAGAATTGCGCCTTGTGGCTGCCGCCCCAAGAGTCGCCGGTTGGTATTTCGAGAGATTTGGTGAGGCATCCGGCGTCGGTGTTGTAAGTGACGTGGATAGGCTGGCAGTTGTTTCCGTCAATCCAGAACGGACCGCCGAGAGGATAAACGCGGCAGTTGTCGCCGGTGCGAAGCTCTGTGTTAGCGTCGTATTTAACGCGAGTGGATTTAGCTTCCCAGTTTTTGTTGATGTCTCGGTGGTATTCGTAAATGGTGGTTTTAGTGCCGTCGTCTTCACCGAAAGCGAACCATAGGTCTCTATCGAATGAGGCGTCGCCAGAAATTTCCATACATTTTCCGATAGCATTTGCGCCGTTAAGGTTATTTGTGGAGTAAAGGAGGTATGGGTCTTTCATATCGTCGTCCCAAACGTAGAATTTGAGAGTTTCTCCGGCTTTAGCGTAGTTGCAAGCAACGACTTTGCCATCAGCAATTTTGACGTCGCTAAGGGCGTAAGTTCCTCCGGAAACGATGCCACCGAGGGAAAGATTTCCGAGGTCTTCGCCGGTCTGTGCGTCGAGTGTCTTGATAGCGGAATGGTCGTAAACGCAGTATAATTTGCCGTTAGCGTAGCAGAAATTGTTTATTTTGCCGGCGTCGTAGCCTTTAGAGATAAGAGAGCCGGCATTTTCAGAGCAATTCCACTTTTCTTCGAGGTTAAATCCACCGATGTAAGTCGGGTTGTAGACTGGAGGATTGCCTTGTGCGTAGCAAGTGAGTCCCTGCCCGGTAGAGCAAACGAATATGCGGACATAGTTGTTACCGTCAGTGTCCACGACGACGTCGCCGGTGCCGAGCTCGTTAGCGTGGGTGGAGCTGAGTCCCTGCCATGGATATTCGCCAATCCAAGTGGTGTGACCATAGTCTCCGGCATCATCCATCATGATGCGAGCGCGACCGAAAAGGTTTCCGTCAAACTTGAGGTTAACAGCGTATTTGAGTCCACGGAAAGTAAATTCGTGGTGAGAAGCGCCCCAGTTACCAACGTCGCCGATTTCCCTATCACGCTGCAGCTTGTTGTTGCCGTTGATGTAGAAATGAGAGGGCTTGCCGTCGGAGCCATCAATCCACCAAAGTCCGAGGTTAGGATAAGCGCGAGCAGTCATGCCGACTTTAAATTGGTTGGTGCCGTCGGTGGTCACTTCCCAAACTTTATCGGTCCAGTTAGCGCCGTCCCAGTGAAATTCGACGACGCGCGTGGTGTTTCCGTCGTCGTTTGCGAAGTTAATCCACATATCGTTGTTCCAGTTACCGCTTGGAGCAAATTCCATACAACCACCCATACGGTTGCATCCATGTAGGTCTGTGGTGCTCATTAGCAGTCTTGGCTCGGCATTGTCGTTGTCCCAAGTGTAAACGCGAAATTCATCGCCGGGCAAAGCGAGGTTACAAGCAACGATGTGTCCCTGATAGCATTTTACGTCGCAGAACTTACGAGTACCGCCCTTGCAAACGTCGCCCAACTTTAGGTTACCGAGGTCTTCGCCGTTTTCGGCACTGATGACCTTAATGTTATCGTTGTCGTAAACGCAATAAAGTTTACCGTCTTTGTAGCAGAAATTGCGAATTTTGCGTGCGTCGTATCCTTTAGATGTGGGATTTCCGCGGAGGTCTGAAAGGCTCCACCGTTCAGTCATATAGCAAAGAGCTTCAGTAGCCCAGAGAGGGCGAAGCGACTGAATGCCATAATTAAAACGGAGTGTATTACCCTCGAAATACATATCACCGAAATACAGCAATCGAGGGTGGATGTTTGAGGTAGAATTGTGAGCGTGATAAGCGATTTTGAGGTTTCCAACTTTGTCGTAGAATAGAGAGTGGTGCCCGCACCCGACAAGGTCTTCCATACGACGCAGGATAGGGTTACCGCTGAATTTAGTCCATGTACCTGATGCGATGTTTGTGGTGGTAGCATATCCGACAGCGTAGTCGTGGCTTTCGTAGCTGTTAGCTGAATAAGTGAGGTAATAAATGCCGTTACGCTTGATGACGTTAGGACCTTCTACGACGGTAGGCCAAATTTTTTCCCAAGCGTCGGTTACTGCAAGGCACTGCCTGAGAGTGCCGGCAACGGGTGTGATAAGGTCGCTGCTGAGTCGGCAAGAGTAAATACGCTCGTCTGGGACAAAACGTGCGAAAAAGAGCCAGGCAGAGCCGTCGTCGTCGAAGAAAACGTGAGAGTCGATGCACTTTTCGCTGCCAAGAATGTTTTGAACCTGGTATCCGCCTTGCTGGTAGAAAGGACCGGTAGGCGAGTCGCCTGTAGCGACGAAAAGGTGTTCGTTAGCGGAGAAATACATGTAGTATTTTCCATTTTTGTGATAAACTTCGGGAGCCCAAAACCACTGCTTCTCTGTGCAGTTGTCTTTGTGAAGTGCGAGTCCCATGTATTCCCATCCAACGAGGTTTGTGGAGCGCCACACTTCGATGCCGTCACCATGGTTAGTGCCGTAAGCGTAGTAATAATCTATTACTGTCCGCTAAACCGTAAAAGAGTGAGTCCAACTTCTTGAAAGGCA
>JBJECS010000183.1:0-11660 GCA_051871335.1 Muribaculaceae bacterium
CCATTTGACAGGTATGCCGAGGGCATTGTCGCTTGAACCCCAACGTCCGGGTCCGATAAGAACGTAAAATTCTTCGCGCTCTGCAAATCTTCGGTTTATTTTGCTAAGCTCCTGGGCGATTGCCGGGTTATTTAGTGAACTGAAGTTTTGTGGTCGGACGTAAACGATAGTGCTCACACCCTCGATGTTTCCATGCCCGAGCGACGTGTTGCTTTTAAGGATGAGTTTTTCGTCCGGGATTTCCATTATTGAATTGTCTACTACCTCTTTTTTGTCGATAATAGGACGGATTTGCAGCCAGTATAGCTTACCTTTATTGTGTCCGGAGGGGTTAATCATTCCTGCGAACTCAATTTCTACAGGGCGCTGCATCTCGCGTTGTCCCTCTGTGAGCATAAACTCGATGGCTTTTGCGAGGGGGAACATGTCGTGCTGTAGTACGTTGGCAAACGTTACTATCTTTCGCCCCGGTCCAGTGTCAGAGTCGCGGATATATTGGTCGTAAGGGTCGTAAGTGGAGACCATGTATTTGAGGTGTCCGTTTTTGCCGAAGTCTTGTACAGAAGCGCGATATATGTTAAAGCCGTCGTTGACGCTGAAGCTACCTTCATCAATGCTTTTCATGTCCAGCGCATAGAATTGCCTCTGTGTGTCACGCAGCGCGAGGTCAAGCGTAGAGGTCTGGAGTATTTTCCCGGGGTGACGAGGGGAGAAACGCAGGCTAAGATTGCCATCGACGATGTATTTTCCGAGACCAACGGCAATTTCAGCTACGCCATCTTCCGGAAGCTCTTCTCCGATAGGGTAGTAGTTGAGCGAGCGTCCAACGCCGGAGAATGAGGGGAAGTAGTATCCGTCTATCTCTTTGCCTACGACTTCCTGAATTATGACAGCCATTTTTTCCTGGTCTATGACGTTGCTGGTAGCGGTCATGTATGCTTTAGAGTCGGCGTAGAATACAGATGCATACACGCTCTTAATGGCATCGCTAAGCATCTGCAGCATTACGGCCTTGTCATCCACATTAGGCATCATATATGTGGAATAGATGCCGGCAAAAGGTTGGTAGTGGGAGTCTTCGAGAAGGCTTGAGCTACGGATGGCGAGTGGGGTATGCACAACGTCAAATAGTGCTAAGAAGTCGTCATTTAACTTTTCAGGCAACTTTGCTCGGAGGAAGTGACGGAGAATTTCCTCGTCAGGTGCTTGACTGAGAGCTATTGGGTAAAGGTCGTTAGTGACCATGAATTCATCGAAGATGTCAGTACAGAGGACAACGGTACGGGGTATGGAGATGGTGATGCCGCCAAAGTTGTCGCAGATAGGGTGCTTCTTTATTATAGAGTCAATGAAAGCTAAGCCACGTCCTTTACCTCCGAGTGAACCTTGTCCGATACGGGCGAAGTTTGCATAGTCGTCAAAACGGTCTTTTTGGAATATAGCCACAACTCCGCGGTTTTTCATCTTCCTGTATTTTACGATAAGGTCGAAGAATAGCTGCTTAACCTTTTGCGCTTCATCCATAGTCATGAATCGGTGGTCTTTGATTACGTCTGCGATAGGGAACATGGCGCGAGAGTAAAGCCAGCGAGAGATGTCGTTACGGGATGCGTGGTGATAGAGCACTCTGTCGGGAATTTTGAAGACATTTTTCTGCATCTCTACGAGGTTTCGTATTCTCATAAACTCTTTACCCGTGTCGGGGTCTCGCATAATGAAGTCTCCGAAGCCGAAATTTTCCATAATAGCTTTTCCGAGGTCAACGGAGAGTTTTTTGCTGCTCTTGTCAATGAAGATGCCATCGAACTGGTCCATGTATTTAGCGTTTTCCAGTTCAGTAGATTCAATGATTATTGGCAGGTATGGGTCTTTTGAGCGCATATAATTAGCGAGACGAATGCCGGCTTGTCGGTCTTTTTCTCCGTCGCGCTTGAAAGAAACGTCGCTGATTACGCCGAGAATGTTTTGTCCGTATTTTTCGTATAGCTCCATCGCTTCCTCGTAGTTTCGGGCAAGCATTACTTTCGGTCTGCCGCGCATACGTAGCATCCGTTCGTGTTCGTTTAGAGCCTCTGTGGAGAATACGAGTGACTGCTTAAGCAGGAATTTGTAGATGTGAGGGAGAATAGAAGAGTAAAAGCGAATAGAGTCTTCAACGAGTAGAATCATCTGCACACCTACGTTGTTCACGTCGTTTTCGGCGTTCATCTTGTCTTCGAGGAGCTTTATTATAGCGAGGAGGAGGTCGACGTTGCCAAGCCAGGAGAATACATAATCTACGGCTGAGAGGTCTTCAGTGGAAATTCGCCGAGAAACTTCTTTTGAGAATGGTGTGAGTACGATGAATGGGATGTTTGGGTATTCAGCCTTGATGTCTTTAGCGACAGTAAAAGTCTCTGATATGTCGCTACCGGGCATTGCGATAATGAGGTCAAACCTTTTCAGTGACAGCGCATGCAGTGCATCTGAAATGTGTGCCACGCGAGTTACTCGCGGGGGAGAACTAAGGTTCAGGGCAACGTATTCAAAGTATAGCTGTTCTTCTACGCGTCCGTCTTCTTCCATGATGAAAGCGTCGTAAGGCGACGCGATAAGAAGAACGTTGAATATTCGACGCTGCATAAGGTCTTGGAATGCAGTGTCTTTGAGATACATCTGGCTAAGGCTGTCTTCGTTCATGGTTTGTATATTAATTTTTCGGACGTGATGCGTGTCACGTCTCTACGATAAATATTAACGGACGCACCTGTGTGGTACGTCCGTAAAATGTTTTTTGATGAGATTACATGTTCATACCGCCATCGACCTGTATGACTTGTCCTGTGACGTAGCTTGCGAGGTCTGAAGCGAGGAAAGTTGCAACATTTGCGATGTCTTCAGGCTGTCCTCCGCGGCGAGCAGGAATTTTGAGCTTCCATTCTTCGCGAACCTTTTCAGGGAGTGCGGCAGTCATGGCAGTTTCGATGAATCCCGGAGCAATAGCGTTAGCGCGGATTCCACGAGGACCCATTTCCTGAGCGACGCTCTTAGCGAGTGCAATCATACCGGCTTTAGAAGCGGCGTAGTTAGCTTGTCCAGCATTGCCGTGAACACCAACGACAGAAGCCATGTTGATGATGCTGCCAGAGCGCTGGCTAAACATCACAGGGATGACGTTACGAGTGAAATTGAATGCGCTCTTGAGGTTGATACCTATTACGCGGTCCCACTGTTCTTCTGTCATGCGGAGAAGAAGTCCGTCTTTAGTGATTCCGGCATTGTTTACGAGAATGTCGATGCGTCCGAATTCTTTTTGTATTTCAGCTACAACAGCCTTAGTAGCCTCAAAATCAGCTGCGTTAGAAGCATATCCTTTAGCCTTAACGCCGAGAGCTGCGATTTCGGCTTCAGTAGCCTGTGCGTTTTCGTCGATAACAAGGTCAGTGAAAGCGATGTTAGCGCCTTCCTGAGCGAATTTGATAGCGATAGCCTTACCGATACCGCGAGCTGCGCCGGTGATAAGTGCTGTTTTACCTTCGAGTAATTTCATTGTTATATAATTTTATGTGTATATATTGGTTAATGTTTTTTCAGTCCGTTAATGACGAAAGCGACAAATGAGGCTTCAATTTTCTCAGTGTCGTCGGGGTTTTCGTTTGTCTGGTTCCAGATAGCGCGAATCATGGTGGGGAGCATGTGCGGGAGAGCGTAAGTGCGTTGAGTGTCAAAATCACCGGAGTTTATACCCTCGTTGATGATGCTGTTTATGATATCTTCCTCTTTGGCGAAAACGGCTTTCTTTATTTTTTCGGTCTTGTTGAAATCGATTTTTAGCCAAGATAGTATAGACTCCTTTTGTTTTGCAGCTTCTTTTAGTGTATTGAAGCGTTCGAGGATAAAGTTGGTGAGCTTAACGTTTGGCTCGTCATCAGATTCTGCGATGAGCCGGACGGATTTTACGTAGTTTTCGCTTTCTCGCTCAATAACAGCGCTGTATATGTCGCCTTTGTTTTTAAAATAGGAATAGACGGTTCTGCGCCCATTGTCTGAGGCATTGGCAATGTCCAGCATAGTAGTGTTCTCTATTCCTTTAAGTAGGAACAGCTTACGAGCCACTTCAATGAGTCTGTCACGAGTCTTTAATACCATGTAATATTGTCTATTGTCTCAAAATTTGGTGCGAAATTAGTCATTTTCTGTCAGATTACAAAATTATGGCAATGATTTGTGATATATATGGGGCAAAAGCGGTAAAAAAGGAGAAAATGGGAATAAAATAGCTAAAATGTGCGCTAAAATTAGCAAAAAGTGGCAAAATGCAATTATTTTTTAAAAAATCTTGCAAAAAGTTTGGTAATTCAAAAATTGTTTGTACCTTTGCTGGCGTAAACAATAAAACAAAAAACATTATGAGTCTAATTATTCCAAAAAGCTACCACTTGAAACTGTTACCGGAAACGACAGAAGTGGCAATCAAGATGATTAAAGACACTTTCCAGTCTAAGTTGGCGAAAGCCTTAAACCTCCGTCGAGTTACAGCACCGTTGTTTGTGCTGTCAGGTACGGGAATTAATGACGACCTGAATGGCGTGGAGCACGCAGTGGCGTTCAATATACCGGCTCTTGGAGGTAAGCGTGCAGAAGTCGTTCATTCGCTTGCGAAGTGGAAACGTGCAAAGCTTGCAGCATACGGTATTGTGCCCGGTTATGGACTTTACACAGATATGAACGCAATACGCGCAGATGAGGAACTTGATAACCTTCACTCAATATATGTAGACCAGTGGGATTGGGAAAAATCAATAAAGAAAGAAGACAGAAAACTGGACTATCTTAAGGAGACGGTTAAAAAGATATATGCGGCTCTACGCGAGACTGAGCTTGCAGTTTATGAGCGCTTCCCTCATATCACCCCGCGCCTACCGGAAGAAATTCATTTTGTCCACTCTGAAGAGCTTGCAAAGGCATTCCCGGATAAGACACCTAAAGAGCGTGAGGCTGAAGTCGCTAAGAAATACGGTGCAGTGTTTGTGATAGGCATCGGTGGAGCTCTTTCAGATGGTAAGCCACATGACCTGCGTGCTCCGGACTATGATGACTGGACAGCTGAAAACTCTGATGGCTATAAGGGACTTAACGGTGACATTATCCTGTGGGATTCAGTCCTTGAAGTGCCTTTTGAACTATCATCAATGGGTATACGCGTAGATGAAGAGGCTATGATACGCCAGCTTGAAATATGCGGCTGCCCTGAGCGCAAAGAGCTTCAGTTCCATAGCGCACTCCTTGCAGGCAAGCTTCCATATTCAATCGGTGGAGGTATCGGACAGAGTCGTCTGTGTATGTTCTTGCTGCAGAAGGCGCATATCGGCGAGGTGCAGGCGTCTCTCTGGCCTGAAGAACAGATAGAGGCGTGTCGTAAGGCCGGCATATTTATCGGTGCGTAATTGTTTACCGGTTCCAATAGGTATTAATATAAACACATCTTATAGTTTTATATCGTAAATTTGTGTGGGGCTGGGTTGCTGCGACGGCGACCCGGCTTTTTTGTGAGTAGTGAATGATGAGTGGTGGATAGAGGGTGTCGTAGTAGCCCTTTTTAAAGTTTTTAAGATTTCAAAATGGTGAATTAAATGGATGATATTTGAATAAGTCGTGAAAAATTAGTAACTTTGCACGCTGATAAATTCACATTTACGCAAAAAATAAATACTAAATAAACTAAAAAGAAATAATTATGAGTCTAAACATCGTAGTCCTCGCAAAGCAGGTGCCAGATACCCGCAATGTAGGAAAAGATGCAATGAAAGAAGATGGCACAATCAATCGAGCAGCGTTGCCGGCTATCTTCAACCCGGAAGACCTGAACGCACTTGAGCAGGCACTTCGCCTGAAAGACGCAAATCCGGGCAGCAAAGTTACAATTCTCACCATGGGTCTACCCCGTGCGGCAGAAGTAATCCGCGAAGCAATCTTCCGTGGTGCAGATGACGGTATTGTATTGACAGACCGCGTGCTTGGTGGCGCAGATACACTTGCTACATCATACTCACTGGCACAGGCTGTGAAGAAAATAGAAAACTACGACATCATTCTTGGCGGCCGTCAGGCTATCGACGGTGATACAGCACAGGTAGGTCCACAGATTGCCGAGAAGCTTGGCATCCCACAGGTGACTTACGCTGAAGAAATTCTTGACCTCAAAGACGGATATGTAATTGTACGCCGCCGCCTGGAATCAGGTGTGGAGACAGTGAAATGTCCACTTCCATGCGTAGTGACAGTAAATGGCTCTGCAGCAGAATGTCGTCCACGCAATGCAAAGCGCCTCATCAAGTACAAACGCGCAGTTTCTACATCTGAAAAGGCAAAGCTGAGCGAAGAGCAGCAGGCTTATGTCAATGCCCGTGAATATCTCAACATTCCTGAGTGGGGTGCTGCATTTGTAGAGGCAGACCCTGAACAGATTGGTATGGCAGGCTCTCCAACAAAGGTAAAGGCTATCGAAAACGTAGTGTTTACAGCTAAGGAAAGTCTCCGCCTGGAGAATAACGATGAGCAACTTGAAAATCTCATCAAAGAACTTATTGCAAACCACACAATTGGCTAATCCAAAAGGTTGACCAAAATAGAAAATAACGAACTCCTATGTCTGATAACAACAATTTAATCGTATATTGCGAATTTGAAGATGGCAGAGTTGCCGACGTCAGCCTTGAACTCTTGACAAAAGGTCGTCAATTAGCAACTCGCTTGGGTGTAAAACTCGAAGCAATCGTGGTAGGTGACAAGCTGGACGGAATCGAAAATCAGCTTTTCCCATACGGTGCAGACGTGGTGTATAAGGTAGAAGATGCACGCCTTTACCCTTATACTTCAAACCCACACGCTGCAGTACTTATCAACCTATTTAAGGAAATTCACCCGCAGGTATGCCTTATGGGTGCTACTTGCATCGGTCGCGACCTTGGTCCGCGTGTGTCATCTTGCCTTCACAGCGGACTTACAGCAGACTGTACTTCACTTGAAATCGGCGACCACACCGACCCGAAGACAGGAAAGGAATACAAAGACCTGCTATATCAAATCCGCCCTGCATTCGGCGGTAACATTGTCGCTACTATCGTAAACCCTGACTGCCGCCCACAGATGGCAACAGTGCGTGAGGGTGTGATGCGCAAGGAAATCTTTGACGCAAACCACAAAGGTGAGGTAATCAATCTCGATGCTAAAAAATATGTAGCTGATACTGACTATGTAGTGGAAATCATCGACCGCCACATTGAAAAATCTAAAATTAACATCAAAAACTCTCCAATCATCGTTGCTGGTGGATATGGCGTAGGTAGCAAGGAAAACTTCCAGCTCCTCCACGACCTTGCAGCAACACTCGGTGGAGAAGTTGGTGCCTCACGCGCAGCAGTTGACGCAGGATTTACCGAACACGACCGCCAGATAGGTCAAACCGGTGTTACAGTGCGTCCTAAGCTATATATCGCATGTGGTATTTCAGGTCAAATCCAGCACATTGCAGGTATGCAAGACAGCTCTATAATCATTTCCATCAACAATGACCCGAATGCTCCTATCAACACGATAGCAGACTACGTAATCACTGGTAACGTGGAAGATGTAGTGCCAAAACTCATTAAGTATTACAAGAAAAACTCTAAGTAAAGATAATCATGGCTAACTTTTATACAGACAATCCGGATTTAAAGCTACATCTCTCCCACCCGTTGATGGAGAAAATCGTAGCCCTCAAAGAACGCAACTACAGCGACGCAGAAAAGTTTGACTATGCTCCTGTAGACTTCGCAGACGCTATGGACAACTACGACAAGGTGCTTGAAGTAGTAGGCGAGCTATGTGGCGGTATCATCGCAAGCAACGCTGAAGAAGTAGACCACCAGGGTCCACGCGTTGAAAATGGCCGTGTTATCTATGCTGACGGTACTCAGCGTAATCTTGAGGCTTGCCGACAGGCTGGACTTATGGGTATGTCAATGCCTCGCCGTTTTGGTGGACTCAACTTCCCAATCACTCCATATATCATGGCTGCCGACATCGTGAGCCGTGCAGATACAGGCTTTGAAAACCTATGGGGACTCCAGGACTGCGCAGAGACTCTCTATGAGTTTGGTGACGAAGACCAGAAGGCTCGCTATATCCCGCGTGTATGCGAAGGTGAAACAATGTCTATGGACCTTACAGAGCCTGATGCCGGTTCTGACCTTCAGTCTGTAATGCTTAAGGCTACTCAAGACGAAGACGGCACATGGAGACTTAACGGTGTAAAGCGCTTCATCACTAACGGTGACAGCGATATTCACCTTGTACTCGCTCGTTCAGAGGCAGGTTCAAAAGATGCTCGCGGACTCTCAATGTTTATCTACGACAAGCGCCAGGGTGGCGTTGATGTTCGCCGTATTGAAAACAAAATGGGTATTAAGGGCTCACCAACATGTGAACTTGTATACAAAAACGCCAAGGCTGAACTTTGCGGCTCACGCAAGATGGGTCTTATCAAATATGTAATGGCACTCATGAACGGTGCTCGTCTGGGTATTGCAGCACAAAGCGTAGGTGTGAGCGAAATAGCATACCGCGAGGCTCTTGGCTATGCTAAGGAGCGTATGCAGTTCGGCAAGGCTATCATAGAGTTCCCGGCTGTGTATGAAATGCTCGCGCTTATGAAAGCAAAGCTCGACGCTTCTCGTTGCCTCCTATACGAGACAGCTCGCTATGTGGATATTTACAAAGCTCTTGAGGACATTTCAAAGGAACGCAAATTAGAGCCGGAAGAACGTGCTGAAATGAAGGCTTACAACAAGCTCGCTTCTGCACTCACTCCTCTCGCTAAGGGTCTCGGCAGCGAATACTGCAACCAGAACGCATATGATGCTATCCAGATACATGGTGGCTCAGGCTTCATGAAAGACTACGCTTGTGAGCGTATCTACCGCGATGCTCGTATTACTTCTATCTACGAAGGTACTACTCAGCTACAGGTTGTCGCAGCTATCGGACACGTTACTACCGGCAGCTATAACGTACTTTTCGAAGAGTACGACAAGATGCCTGTCTCAGAAGAACTCGCAGCACAGAAGGAAATCATCAAGGGCATGCTTGAGAAATATCAGGCTGCAGTTGCTTCTGTAAACGAAGTAAACGACCAGGAATACACCTCATTCGTTGCTCGTCGCCTTGTGGAAATGGCTGGTGATATCATCATGAGCTACCTCCTCGTGACAGATGCAAGCCGCTACGCTTCAGAGTCTATGACAAAGAGCGCAAAGGTATATGTTAACTTCGCTAAGGCTGAAGTGGAAAAGCACAGCTCTTTCATCGAAAGCTTTAATCCAGCTGAAGTTGCTCTTTACAAAGCATAATTCCAATAGCCATATAACAAAAAAAAGGAGTGTCGCCGAAATATGTGACACTCTTTTTTGCTTATTTGAAAAATATTCGTAACTTTGTGACAACAAAAGACAAATTTTATAAACCTTTCAAAATTAAATTATTATCATGTATCAGCGACAAGTATCTTTCGGCGAAGCTATAAGCCGAGCATTTAACAACTACGCCAACTTTAATGGCCGTGCATCACGTTCAGAATATTGGTGGTTTGCATTGTTTAACTTTATTTTGGGATGTATTCCTTTTGTTAATTTTATTGCAGGACTTGCTCTTATAATCCCGTCATTAGCACTCGGCGCACGTCGCCTTCACGACACAGGTAGAAGTGGCTGGTGGTTACTGCTCGGACTTATTCCTTTTTTAGGTGGTCTTGTTTTGATTGTGTTCTTTTGCCAGGAGAGTCATCCAATGGTAAACGAATATGGTCCGGTGCCAAACACTGATGACAACAATGGTGGTGGCTGGAACAACGGCGGCTATAACAATGGTGGTTATAATAACGGTGGTAACTATGGTGGCGGCTACAACAATGGTGGTTACAATAACGGTGGTAACTATGGTGGTGGCTATAACAATGGTGGCTACAATAATGGCGGCAACTACGGTGGCGGTAACAATGGCTGGGGCAACAATAACAATGGTGCCATAAGACGTTAAGATGATACTTTTCCCTAATTGCAAAATAAATCTCGGTCTGCAAATTTTGCGTCGCAGAGCAGATGGGTATCACGATATTGCTACGGTGATGTACCCTGTAAACTGGTGTGACGTGCTGGAAATAGTCCCATCTTCTGATGGTACAACACACCTTTACACCTCAGGCAACACTGTGGATTGCCCTGCGGAAAAAAACCTGGTAATGAAAGCGTATAATGCTGTAAAAATGGTTTTTCCTGAACTTCCGGCAGTGGATATACATCTGCATAAGATTATTCCTGACGGTGCCGGACTTGGCGGTGGCTCTTCAGACGCATCATTTACTATCCGCGGACTTAACGAGATGTTTGCATTAGGCATGAATAACGAGCAGTTGGCGCAGATTGCAGCGACAATCGGTGCCGACTGCCCTTTCTTTATCTACAATCGTCCTCTCCTTGCCACCGGGATAGGTGATATATTCAGCGAGGTGGACATAGACCTTAGCCAATATTCAATAGTTATAGCGAAGCCTCGCTCATCAGTTTCCACAAAGGAGGCATACGCAGGTGTTACACCTCACGACAACGACTTGGATATAAGGCAAATACTAATGAAAGACATATTAGAGTGGAAAACTGCGCTAAAAAACGATTTTGAAGACTCCCTTTTCCCAAATCACCCTGAAATATTAGCCGTAAAAGACTCGCTTTACAATGCCGGTGCTCTCTATGCCTCTATGACAGGCTCCGGAGCTGCCGTTTTCGGCATATTCACAACCAAGGACGCAGCAAACAACTTTATTTGCAAGGATTGCATTATTTATAGGCAGTAATGCTTTAGCGCTGAAATCCTTTGGGATTTATGTGATATCTTTGAGGTTTATCAGTTTGTTAGCAATGGCATATACTATAATTCCAGCTGTAGTGTGAATTTGCAGCTTGTTTGCTATGTTGCGTCGGTGGGTTGCAACTGTGTGTACAGAGAGGCAAAGTCGGTCTGCAATTTCCTTGTTGCTTAGTCCTTTTGTTATTTCTATGATAATATCCTTTTCGCGTTCACTGAGGGCTTCAGACTTGTCTGTTTCTGGCAGTTCCGGCGTATTTTCATCAACGAAAATGGTAGTGCTGCTTTGAGCCATTTTGCGTTCCAGGGCTTCAACTGCTGGTACAAAAAGCCGATCTTCTACTTGGCAATGGGAGTTAAGGTCTGTTTCGCAGTCAATAATGTCAAGCAGAACGTCATTAAGGAGGTAGTTGTTTTTCTCGGGATAATATTGAATAATCACATCTTTCAGCTCTTTGAGTTTATATCCTATGGGTGCATGAGCACCTGAAAAAGTGGAGATATTATAGTCACGGCTGAAAATGCCGGAAATAAGGTTTTCTACATAAATAAAAACCGTTTCATTTTCATATTCCATATGCCGTCTCACTTCTTGCACATATTCATCGTAAAAACGGAGTATTACCATCGCAATTTCGTTTGAGCCGGAGCAGTCTATTGCCTCGATAAGTTTTCTGCGTATATTGGGAAGCTTGAATTTAAGGAAATAGTCGTGTGCCTCCTTTAGGTATCCCATGATTGTCGGGAGAGAAATATTTTCGTATGAATATTCCTGTCTG